>JANOHT010000119.1:0-3419 GCA_031406605.1 Methylotenera sp.
ACCCACAAGGTACCGTCACGAGGATCACGTGCCGCGTAACACACCGGAACGCCCGCATGCGCGATTGGACGAGGCCGCCAGTGAGAGTTTATGCGATCAAATATTACGGTGCCCTTGCGAGTACCTAGTAAAATCATATCAGACATTAAATTACTCCTCTAATACATAATGCCACTTCATGTACTAACGGTGAAATATAGCACTATGTAGTTTGATAATTTGGTATTTGTTTAAGTGAGCTAATTGCTATGATTATCTGGCCTCTTAAATGGTGCGGTCGTAGGCTTATGGTGGTTTTCCAGCACTATCGTAACAATGATGCAAAACGCTAGCGTTACACCAAATCCAAACGTCCACATGCTGAATGAAACGACGCCAAACGCTAATGGTTTTGCTACGCCGAGAAATGCACCATATATCCAGCATGCTACATTGACAGATGAGGCTAATAGCATAGGAAATCTATTGCCGGCACGTATTTTAACCACTGCATATCGGCGTATCGTCTGCGTCGAGATTAGCCAAATAATAATTAATAATGTTTTTGCCCACAGTTTCGGGTTCGCTGCATACTGGTCAAAGCCATTAATCATAATCCCTAAGCCAATAATCATAAAACCAGAAAGCCATAACTGCCAATCTGCCGAGCGAATGACTTTTACGCCAGAAGGGTTGTGACCTCCCCGAAATAAAATATGGTATGCATTGAATATGTAAACGCCACCCGCAGCAAACGCGAAGGTATGCCATAACACTACTAACGACAGTAATATCTTTAGAGTAAGTGTCAATTGATTGCCGCAGTAACATGTTTTACATATCCCCATTTTTTGTAAAACGGGGGTCTACGAATCATTTATTTCAAACATTATCAGGCTATGCAAAAGTAATCAATGCAATTAAATACTGGAAAAGTACAGGTTTGTGCTTGAGTTGGCTCACCAAATCAGACAAAACTGAGAGTTGGATTATATCGACTCCAATTATGGTGACAGCACAAATATAGAATGACGACTTCCGGCCCCGTGCAGTCATTCAAGAATTGTAAAATCCAGTTGTAGGTAGCAGTACTTGCCTGCATGTAATTATTAAGTTA
The DNA here is from genome assembly GCA_031406605.1 of Methylotenera sp. GTDB lineage: Bacteria > Pseudomonadota > Gammaproteobacteria > Burkholderiales > Methylophilaceae > Methylotenera. Next base: position 1,097 of record JANOHT010000119.1, read on the forward strand.
GCAGACAATATATGAGTAGGTATAAACTAAACCAATCATCTATTGATCATTAAAATGAGGCGTCCATGCTGACCCTCATACTTCGCTAGATACCCAACTAGTTGCCATAGACTTTTGGAGTGAATCATGAAAAGCTATTTAAGAATTATGATTAGTATCCTATTTGAAATCTCACTAATGTTTTGTCTTAGCGCATGTAGTGAAATCACCAAGCCATCAACAATGACAATTAATCCTACCAAAGCCCAGATTACAGTGCTATACGATGCTTTTGGTAAGAACCCAGCCTTGCAAAAAGACTGGGGTTACGCAGCACTCATCGAATATGGTGGAAAGCGCATCCTATTCGATACTGGAGATAATCCAGAGATATTGGCGCATAACGTCAAAATGCTGGGAATTGACCTGTCGAAGCTGGATTTCGTAGTCATGTCACACCGCCATAGCGATCATATGGGTGGCTTGAACTATCTGCTGAGCGTTAACCCCAAAGTGAAGATATACGCTCCTAAGGAAAACTTCGGCGTCTATGGTTTCTCACTCCCCAGTACTTTCTATCGAAAAGATACTTCTCTGCCACCAGAACAGCGTTATTACGAGGGTAAGCCACCAGAGATAATGAAATTTGGCACGGCATGGCCTAATGCTAAGTTTGAGTTGATTGAAAAAACAACTGAAATTTTGCCCGGAATTCATTTGATATTCCAGATTTCAGACAAGCCAACAACGATGGAGTTAAGGGAACTCTCGCTGGCTATTGAAACACCAGAAGGTATTGTTCTGATGGTTGGCTGTTCACATCCGGGTCTAGATAAGATTGTGGATGCTGCAACTAAGATTAATAAGCGCATTCACATGGTGACGGGAGGGTTTCATCAAGTAGTCGCCAAGGATATTGAAATTGAGCAAATCGTAAGTACGCTGCACGATACTTTCAAAGTGGATTTTGTTGCTCCGAGTCACTGCACTGGAGAACCTGCTTTCACCGCACTTAAGCAGACTTTTGGTAATCACTACATTTACGCTGGACTAGGCACTTCCATCGAACTGAATACCAACACTTTGTCAGGAGCAAATATACACAATCGACAGTTGATTATGGACGTAAATGACCTGAGAACTTACCGCGTACTTTTATCAAAGAGTGATGAAAACACTGTGTTGGCAAGCAGGGAGGTGGCAAGGTAATAATTTAGTAATAAGTAACTGTCTGCTGAATGACTGCTGTGGGCCTGAAGTCGTCATTAGCGTATGAACTCACTAGTTTTAGCTATCGTCACTCAAGCTCGCCAATAAATCTGCCTGATGTTCAGCCGATAAAGCGCCGATCAATTCATCCATATCACCTTCGGTAATCGCGTCAATCTTATAAAGCGTGAGATTGATTCGGTGGTCGGTAATGCGGCCTTGTGGGTAGTTATAGGTGCGGATGCGTTCACTGCGGTCACCTGAGCCGATTAGGGATTTACGTTCGGAGGCGATTTTGGATTGCTGTGCGCGCACCTCGGCATCTTTAATCCGTGCAACCAGCACGCTCATGGCTTGTGCCTTGTTTTTATGTTGCGAGCGGTCATCCTGACATTCCACCACGATGCCAGTTGGCAGGTGCGTGATACGTACGGCTGAGTCGGTCTTGTTAATATGCTGCCCACCCGCACCGCTGGCACGGTAGGTATCGATGCGAATTTCTGCCGGATTAATCACGACATCGCTCACTTCATCTGCTTCTGCCAAAATTGCGACCGTGCAGGCTGAAGTGTGGATACGGCCTTGTGTTTCAGTATCCGGTACGCGCTGTACGCGATGCACGCCGGATTCAAATTTGAGTTTTGAGTAAGCGCCGTAACCTTCCACCTTGGCGATAATCTCTTTGTAACCGCCTACCTCAGATTCGTTGGCCGAGACTATCTCTACTTTCCAGCGTTGGCGCTCAGCATAGCGTGAATACATTCTGAATAAATCACCCGCAAATAAGCCAGATTCGTCGCCACCCGTACCTGCGCGAATCTCCAGAAATAAGTTACGGTCATCATTGGGGTCTTTAGGTAGCAATAATTTTTGCAATTCCGCTTCAATCGCCTCTGTTTTTGCCTTTCCCTGCTCAATCTCTTCTTGCGCAAATTCTTTCATGTCAGGGTCGCTCAACATTTTTTGCGCTTCGTTCATGTCCGCTTCAACCTGCTCAAAAGCGCGGTATTGCTCAACGATAGGCGTTATTTCTGCATGCTCTTGGGTGAGTTTGCGATAATTATCCATGTTATTGGTCGCGTCTTCGCTACTCATTAAACGGTTAATTTCATCTAAACGCTCGCTCAAATTGGCG
>JANOHT010000137.1:0-3039 GCA_031406605.1 Methylotenera sp.
TAAAAAAGGTTGTTATACAGGCCAAGAAATCGTCGCCAGAACGCACTATTTAGGCACAGTTAAGCGCCGTACCTATTTGGCCAGTATTCAAGCGGATAAAGCCCCACAAGCAGGTGACAAGGTGCTAGACGTAACTCAAAATGAAGTCGGCCAAATTGTGAGAGTTGCGCCGAATACGACGAATGGATTTGATGCGCTAATTGAGCTGCGGATTGAGGCTAAAGAAGCAGGCAACATGACGTGTAAAGATGCTGCTATTACTTTAAAAGACTTGCCTTATGCTTCGTAAAATTCAGAATTAATCGTTGGAAGCTCTCTATTATTCTGCCAATTTATTTTAATGTGTTTAAAATCAATTGGTTGAAATCAATCGAGACTGAGCTAACCCGCATTCCACGGACACACTGAATTAAGCACATTTCTGTGCATGATACCTTTTTTCCATTTCGTTTGGCGTTAAATAGCCCAAGCTTTGATGCATGCGTTGCGTATTATAAAAGCACTCAATGTAATCAAATATCGCCAAACCTGCCTCTTCTCTGGTTTTAAAATCATGATGATGTACCCATTCGTTTTTTAGATTAGAGAAGAAGCTTTCTGCTACTGCATTGTCATAAGCTGTTTTTCTACCATTCATGCTTTGCAATATGCCTCGCTTGGATAATATCTGCCGATAGGCTGGTGTACCGTAAACTGCACCTCTGTCGGTATGATGAATCAAGCCCGCTTGCGGTTGACGCCTGCTAATGGCCATATGGAGCGCCGATTGGTGTAACTGGCTGTCGGCCTTTGCGCCAAACGCCCAGCCGATGACTTTGCGCGAGTATAAATCTAACAGTACCGCCAAATGCAGCCAACCTTGACGGGTGCGGATAAACGTCATATCACCCACCCATGCTTGATTAGGGACTAGCGGATTAAATTGCCTTTGCAATAAATCTGGTGCGGCTTGTGGCATGTTGTGATGCTCTACGGTGACTCTGAAACGCGCTTTGCGTTTGGCTTCGATGCCAGCTTCTCGCCTTAAGCGTGCCACACGATGTTTACCGCAGGGTATGCCGCTGTTGTTTAAGTGTCGCCAAGTCTTGATTGCGCCGTAAGCTTGGCGGTATTGGCCGTGCACGGCATGAATCGCATCCAGCAGTTTGGCATTGGCTTGTACACGCTTGCTAGGTTCGCGTTTTATCCAATCATAATAGCCGCTACGAGAGATATTTAGCACGCGCACCAAGGTTTGCAGGCTGTGTTGTTGACGCAACCTATGCTGCGCAACAAAGGCGTACTTCACTTGGACGCTTTCGTTAAGTACGCATCGAACTTTTTTAGGATGTCCAACTCCGCATTGGCACGTGCAAGCTGACGTTTAAGCCGTTTGTTCTCGGCAATTAATGGATCATGCTTTTTACCCAGCTTATTGTGACTAGGTCCGTTAAAGGCGCTATTCACATCACCACCGCTGCGTTCAAGAACTTCTGCCCATTTATACAAGAGATTGCGCCGAATACCCAACGCCAGCGCTAATTGTGTGGCAGGTTTGTTGCCAGCTTTAAGTAATGCAACTGCATTGAGCTTAAAAGCTTTGTCATAACGCTGACGTTGCCTATCCAGATTTAATCGATTGACTTCTTTACCCATAAACACCTCCTAAAATTGAGACTATACTGTCTCCTTTTAAAAAGTGTCCGTCAAATGCGGGTTAGCTCAGACTGACCCCATTGATTCTGACCTCATTGATTTCTACGATGTGAAAAAAATTAAAAAGGTTAATATGGCAAATTGCATTAATTGTGGTGGAAATATTGTATTTAGATATATAAACAATAAACCCACGCCGATTCATACTGATAGTGGTAATGGATGGTGCAAATCATCAATTTCTCAAGATAAAAAAAAGGTTGAATATTCAAAGTTCGAGGATTTTTGTAGCCAGACAAAATGCCCTATTTGTGAACAGAAAGTTTTTTTCATTAGGCATAACGGCGGAAGTGTCTGGGTAGATGTGTTAGGAAAGCCTTGGCCTATACATACATGTTTCCAGAATATGGCCAAGTCCCATTCGGGTTGGTTTATATCAATGCAAGAGAAAACTAAAAGCTTCAATAAGCTAATAAGTGGAGTTGTTATATCTGCCAAGCATAAAATTCCAATTATTTGGGTTGTTATCAGTGATGAAAATGATGATAAATACGAAATTAGTTTTAAGGCATTTAATCAAGCAAGTTTCTTTGAGAGCCAGTTTGTTGTGTTTGATATCGATAAGAAATTAATCACTTTTGAAAGGTCAGATGTTTTAAGTTTTATTAGCATATTAAAAATTACTCCAAGTAAGTTTAAAAAATCAGCTATAACCTTGCAGAAGTCAAAGATTAATTATCAGGAATTGGCTAAAGAAATTAGCCAGCTAGATTCTGATATTCAATCAGTATTATTATCAGCTTCATACCAAGCCCTCATAAATAAAAACTTTGCCTTTTTTCTTGATATTTTAAATGCGGTTAACAAATTCGAGCATCGAGCAATTTTAATGTGGATATTTTTGGCCACAGGGGCGGGCTATTTAGATGGAAAGTTTGTTTCTAGCGATCAGTATTTAGAAAGCTTATTTGGCACAGCTAAATTTGGCAAAGATGAGATATTAAGTCACTTAAGATTGATGGAGCAAATTAACTGGTATGAGCTTGGAATATAGATAGCGCAAAAAAACAAGATAATTATACGATTGATTATTTACCTAAAATAAATCAAAGGAGCCGGTCTCGATTGATTCACGGTTTCGCCCCTACTTCTGGCACTTGATTCGCAGGCTGCATCGGCAGTGGCTGGTCAATCACTTGATAAAAAACTTCGTCTTGTTTAATCATGCCCAGCTCGCTGCGGGCGCGTTTCGGAACTAGACTCGGAAGCGGTCAGCTTCCGAGCGGCATCCGAGTCGTTCGCGATGGTCCGCCGGCTGGGCAAGCGTGATCTGGAGACTCTCCGCCTCGTAACCGGGTTCCAGGCACGCAAGGTGCCGACCAACGGAGGGATCCTCCTGTTCGG
>JANOHT010000146.1:0-4549 GCA_031406605.1 Methylotenera sp.
ACTGAGAATGCGAGTAAATCTGAAATGTCCACAACTGGCTCCTGTTATAATTTTTAATCAGCTATCTATTACTGTACGTTAATTTAACCTAGATGAATTATGACCACAATTAGCAATCGCTTGCAAGATATTCTAGCAACTATTGAGTTAGCTAAAACGACTGCACATAACCAGCAACAAGTACATTTACTCGCCGTGAGTAAAGCACAGTCAGCTTTGGCGATTCGCGAGACTTATACTGCTGGACAAACAAAATTCGGCGAAAACTATTTACAAGAGGCACTGGAAAAACAAGCACTACTCACTGATTTGGCTATTGAATGGCATTTTATTGGTCCTATACAAAGTAACAAAACACAGCTTATTGCTAACAATTTTGCTTGGGTGCATTCTGTGGATCGGTTAAAAATTGCACAACGTTTGAATGATGCACGCTCGACAATACTAACGCCATTACAAATATGCATTCAAGTGAATGTGAGTGACGAAGATAGTAAAAGCGGCGTTTTACCAGATGAATTAGAAGATTTAGCTACTGCAATCACTGTACTACCCCAATTAAAGTTACGCGGCTTAATGGCAATTCCTGCACCCAGTCATGACAAGAATCAACAGCGCATGCAATTCAAACAAGTGCGAGAATGTTATGATGCCTTGGTAGCTAAAGGCTTTATGCTAGATACACTTTCTATTGGCATGTCTGACGACTATACAATTGCAATCGAACAAGGCGCGACGATTGTACGTATAGGTTCTGCTATATTTGGTGCTAGGCTGACACAGTAAAAATAAAAATCGCTCGATAGTTAACCCGATTTAAAAGAAAGAAAATTGCACATGAAAATTAGTTTTATAGGTGGCGGCAATATGGCGCGCGCAATTATTGGCGGCTTGCAAAGCAATGGGTTTGATACTAAAGATATCATCGTGATTGAACCTGATGCGAGCAAACGTGATGCGCTAAACCAAGAGTTTAATGTACAGGTAAGCAACGCTTATGCTGAAATTCGCAACAGTGATGTAATTGTATTGGCGGTTAAGCCCCAGCAACTCAAGTCTGTCTGTGGCGATTTATGCCAATTTTTGAATGCACAATTAATTATTTCAATTGCCGCTGGCGTACGTAGTATTGATATTTCACGCTGGCTGAATCAGTACAAAGCCATCGTGCGCGTCATGCCGAATACACCGGCACAGATTCGTGCAGGTATGTCAGCGTTATACGCAATGGATAATGTGAGTGCAGTACAACGTGACCAAGCCACTACAATTTTAGCGGCGGTAGGCAAAACCTTATGGCTAAATGACGAATCCAAAATGGACGCAGTTACAGCAATATCCGGTAGCGGTCCTGCTTACGTGTTTTATTTGATTGAAGCGTTACAAGAAGCAGGCGTTAGCTTGGGCCTAACTCCCTTGGAAGCTAATACGTTAGCCTTGCAAACATTTGCTGGCGCTAGTTCACTGGCAATTGAAAGCGCTGAAAATGTCAGCGCCTTACGTGCTCAAGTGACGTCGAAAGGCGGCACCACTGAACAAGGTATTTTAGCTTTGGAAGCAGCTAACATCAAAAACATTATGATGAGCGCAGCTAAAGCTGCAGCGGAAAAGTCTTTATCGCTAGGTAATGAACTTGCCAAATAGAATATATTTCTATATTAAAATCAGATAATTAGCTAATTATAACCTCCTGAATTTTAGTAATACTTTAACTTCGACAACCTCTTAATTTTGATACTTTTTATTTGGTGACCCTGCACTATGCTCATTAACGCACTCTTATTTTTACTGAACGCTTTGCTGGGCTTGCTCACACTAGCGTTCTTGTTACGTTTCTATTTTCAGCTAACAAAAGTCTCTTTTCAGCAGCCAGTGGCACAAATGATCGTGACACTCACTAATTTTGCTGTCAAACCAATGCGGCGAATAGTGCCGAGTATAGGAAAATTAGATGTCTCTACCTTACTCTTAGCTTACATCACACAACTTATACTCACTGTCTCCAGCTTATGGTTAAAAGGCTTTCCACTATTAATTGCCGGTAACAATACTTGGTTAGCTATTCTTGCCATTGCCTTGGTGGGCGTGATTAGCATGAGTATCACTATTTTTATGTATACCATGCTGATACAGGCCATTTTAAGCTGGGTTAATCCCTATACGCCTATTGCACCTTTACTCAACAACCTCACAAATCCTATCTTGCAAGTACTGAGAAAGTTTATCCCTACTGCAGGCAACATAGACCTCAGCCCATTGGTTTTCATCATCACGGCACAGTTATTGCTGGTGACTGTATTAATACCACTAGAAAACAAATTGTTAACTATTGTTTAAACCAGATTAAAGTTGATTGCCATAAGCAAATTGCCTCTATACACTAGAAATTGAAAATGTTATCAAACTTAGCATCACTTGAATAAAATACACTATGAGTCCATTAGCCAAAAAGAGTCAACCAACTAGTCAAACGCTAATGACCTCTAACTTAGTTACAAAAATAAGCGAATACAGTCAATGGCGCGAAAACCTGATTGCTACCATAGATGAATATATTGACTGGCTAACACAGACAGAGTCATCAGATGCGATGCAAGAGCTTCGGCTTTACGACATCAAAGAAATCTTGAAAAAAGACCAGCTTGTGATGGCTTTTCTAGCTGAGTTCTCCCGTGGTAAAACTGAAACGATTAATGCATTGTTTTTTTCTGACTTTAATCAACGTTTGTTACCCAGTGAGCCAGGGCGGACAACGATGTGTCCCACAGAGATATTTTGGGATGATAGAGAAGAACCATGTATTAAGTTATTGCCCATTGAGACTAGAAAAACAGATGACTCGCTCACCTATTTAAAAACTGCACCAGGCATCTGGCATAAGATTCGACTAGATACCTCTTCGCCTACAGCAATGAAAGAAACATTAAGGCAACTGGTAGCAAAAAGAGAGGTCGATTTAGAAAGCGCAAGAAAATTGGGGTTTTGGAATGAAGACGACCCCAGTATGCGTCGCTTGCTTGCCGAAAGAGGGACTGTTGAAATACCCCTATGGCGGCATGCGCTCATCAACTACCCTCACCCATTACTCAAAAATGGTTTGGTAGTCATTGATACGCCTGGATTAAATACGATGGGGGCTGAGCCTGAACTTACCTTAAATATTATTCCAAATGCACATGCAGTCATGTTTTTGACGGCCACCGATACTGGAATCACTAAATCCGATATGCAAATTTGGGCAGAGTTTGTACAAAAACGTGCTGCCCATAAGTTAGTTGTTTTGAATAAAATCGATATTCTGTGGGATGGACTTGAAACAGAAGAGGAAGTTGAAGCGCTCATACAAAAGCAAATGCAAAACACCGCACGCGTATTAGGGTTAGATAAAGCTAACATTTTCGCGATTTCTGCACAAAAGGCACTGGTTGCTAAAATCAGGAAAGATGCAACTTTACTACAACGTAGCGGCATTGCTAAGCTAGAAGATGCGTTGGCTAATCAACTAATTAAAACGAAACATGAAATTTTGGGCCGTGCTGTGGTTACTGAATGTGGCAACATGATGCAGTCCTCAGGTAAATTAGCGCAAATGCGCGGTAACAACATCAGAAGTCAGCTCTCTGAGTTGCGAGAATTACAAAATAAAAATCGAAACACTTCAAAAGATATTCTGGCCAAAGTCGTAGAGGATCGTAAACGTTACGAAGCATCAATACTTACGTTTAATCAGGGTAATGCAAAAATTAAACGTCTTGGTGATAAATTATTGCGCCACTTAAGTTTGGGTTACTTAGACACTAATTTAGCGCAAACCAAACAAGACATGGGCGACAGTTGGACCACAGTAGGTTTAAACAGAAGTATGCGTGAAATTGCACGTTTATCGACTATATTAGCGGAAGACATCAAAGTAGAAAGCTACGCAATAAAAAAACAAGCTGATGATTTGTATTACTTGTTTTGGAGCAAACATGGTTTTGAAAAAACCAAGGCACTTGAGCTTGATATGCAGAATTTTATACACAATATGCAAGCACTGGAGCAAATTACCGATGACTTCTGTAAAGATCCTGCGAATATATTCATAGAAAAAAGATTTTTAATTCGCCGCTTTTACTTAGGGCTAGGTGCGCAAATTCAGGCAATTTTTGAACAAGCTCACGCTGACTGCAATAAATGGTTAGGCGATGTGATCTACGAATTAAGCGCACAAATCAACTTACACAAAAACGCACTAGATAAACGTGCAACTTCTTTGATGGAGTCGCACAATAGTGCAGACCAACTCATGAGAAACATTGATATCTCAGAAAAAGAGTTAGCAAAGAATCTGAAACAATCTGAGCAATTACACGCCACTTTGCTAAAACTCATGCACAGCGCCAGATTCAGCCCAGAAAAACCGAAAACTTCACCTAACAGTGCAATGGATATTGATACCAGCTCTTTTAGTAAAACCGTGCTTTTACCTAACGCACCATTTATCGGTGGCAATCCACAACCAGCGAATATCCAATAATAAATTCAGCATCATTTTGATACTTATGAT
>JANOHT010000162.1:0-1820 GCA_031406605.1 Methylotenera sp.
AGGAGTAGGTTTAGCCGCTACACAAGTGAATCAGCATATACAGTTGATAGTGATTGATACCAGTGAAACTAAAAACCGTTTGCAGGTATTTATTAACCCTAAAATTATTGCGAAAAGTGGCGAAAAAGATTACGAAGAAGGCTGCTTGTCAGTGCCTGGCGTCTATGAAAGCGTAACGAGGGCAGACCAAGTGACGGTAGAGGCTTTAGACCGTGAAGGTAAAATTCACCTTGAAAGCAGATGGTTTACTGAGTGTATGTATTCAGCATGAAATGGATCATTTGCTGGGTAAAGTGTTCGTCGAATACTTATCACCTCTTAAACGTAATCGTATCAAAAACAAAATGTTAAAGCTGCAACGTGAACGCTAGGCGGTTGCTCTTACTGTTAAAACTTTTAAATTAATATCTGATTAATTCGCATTTAAAAAATATTCAATCATGAAAATTATCTTTGCTGGTACGCCAGAATTCGCCGTACCCGCGCTGGCTGCGTTAATTGAAGCGGGTCATGAAATCGTCATGGTGCTGACTCAGCCAGACCGTCCAGCAGGGCGCGGCATGAAGCTTAAAGCCAGTCCAGTTAAGCTGTTAGCAGAACAACATCAGCTCAATATATTTCAACCGTCTACGTTAAAGGATGCAGAGGCACAAACGCGGATAGCCGAGGTGAGCTCGGACGTCATGATAGTGGCGGCTTACGGACTGATTATTCCAACTGTAGTGCTTAATATGCCACGCTTCGGCTGCTATAACATTCATGCTTCCTTGTTGCCACGTTGGCGTGGAGCGGCGCCGATACATCGTTCATTGTTGGCAGGAGATGCAGAGACAGGCGTAACGATTATGGAAGTAGTACCTGCTTTGGATGCAGGCGCGATGGTCAGTCGCGGCGTGGTGCCGATTACAGACGTCGATACCACGCAAACTTTGCATGATGCATTAAGCAGCATCGGAGCGAAGTTGATGGTGACAGCGATGGCAACTTTGCAAGATAAAGGCACTCTGCCAGCTACGTCACAAGATGAATCATTAGTCACGTACGCACACAAGCTAGAGAAATCTGAAGCCACGATTGACTGGCAAAAAAGTGCGATAGAAATCTCGCGTCAAGTACGCGCGTTTAATCCCTTCCCAGTGGCGCAGAGCACACTAAAAGGTGAGGTTTATCGTATCTGGATGGCGACAGCAATCAGTAGCGGGATTAATACCAAAGCAGGCGAAATTGTCAGTGTGCAAGATGGCCTGACGGTAGCTTGCGGGGATGGTTTGTTACATATCACTGAGTTGCAGGCACCAGGCGGCAAGCGCCTAAACGCGCAAGTATTTGTGCAAGGGCATCATTTAAAAATTGGTGACACTTTCAATACATAGTTTGGCACAGCGTAATTAAAATTATCAGTAACTTGAATTTGTGGCGTTTATCATCATCTTATACGTTATCAGAATGTGACAAGTTAGGAGAACACAATGTTGGGTAACTGGTTAAAAACAAGCATTTTAATGGCAGGAATCGTTGCGCTATTTGGCGTGGTTGGTGCTGCGCTTGGTGGTGCGAGCGGCATGATGATTGCGTTGCTGATTGCTGCTGGGATGAACGCCTATGCCTATTGGTTTTCGGACAAAGCCGTACTGAAAATGTATGGTGCGCAAGAAATTACGCCCGAAAATTATCAACAGAATATGCAGTTCCGTAACTACTATAATATGGTGAAAGAACTTGCACAAAACGCACAACTGCCTATGCCTAAGGTTTACATTATGGATGAGCCGCAGCCAAACGCGTTCGCCACAGGCCGTAACCCTGAACATGCGGCCGTA
>JANOHT010000165.1:0-9303 GCA_031406605.1 Methylotenera sp.
CATTGCCAGCGGGCGCGTCACTATCAATGGTACAACCGCCACAGTCGGCGCTGCAGTGACGCAATATGATTTGGTGCGTTTAGATAGCCGTCCGTTAAAGCTCCCTTTTGTTGCTGAGCTTCCGCAGGTGTTAATTTACCATAAACCAGAAGGTGAAATCGTCAGTCAGGAAGACCCGGAAGGCCGTGCCAGCGTGTTCGATAAACTGCCAAAAGTGAAAAATGCCAAATGGATCGCGATTGGTCGTTTGGATATGAATACCAGCGGCTTGCTGATATTTACAACTTCGGGTGAGTTAGCGAATCGTTTTATGCACCCACGTTACGAAGTCGAACGTGAATATGCCGTGCGTATTTTTGGTGAGCTTACTGAAGGTCAAATGAAACAATTGACAGAAGGTATCGAACTCGAAGATGGTCCAGCAAACTTTGACAGCATCAGTGCGCAGGGTGGTGAAGGCGCTAACCATTGGTATCAAGTCATCCTCCGCGAAGGTCGTAACCGAGAAGTGCGACGCTTGTTTGAGGCATTTCAGCTACCCGTCAGCCGCTTGATGCGTGTACGTTTTGGACCAGTCAATCTGCCGCCACGCGTTAAACGTGGCTCTATGCTTAAACTGGAACAAAAAGAAGTGGTTGGTTTATTGGAATGGGCTGATTTGCCAGTGCCCAGTGCACCGTTGAGACAACTTACACAACGTGAGAAACTAAAAGCAACTACGGTGTTTATGCCTAAAGTGCGTAAACAACGCGTGAGTGCTTTAGATAGACCCCCGCGTGATGCGGCTGAAGGTGAAGCCAGACCTTATCGTGGTAAAACGGATGCGGCACGTCATTCTGAGGCTAAAAAGCCTGCACCTAGAAAATCTGCTAATCGACGTGTAAGACAAACAAGTGATTTGACAGCACCTGCAATGCAGAAGAAAAGTGATAGGAATAGAGGGAGAGGATAAGTCTAAGGAAGGGGTGATGGCAACAAATCGTAGCTTAGAAGTAATACTTATTGCAAGATATCCGAATACTATAAGAGACTTACAGCAACTACTTATTGATATGGAAGTTTGTGCAAAAAATTACGGCAAAAAAACTTGGCTTGGTAAGGACAAGTTTGAGCCTAGTTTTGATAAATTTATGTCAACTGTTGGCCTATGCGTTTATGGTCTGATTATGGATGGTCAACTTGATGATCCAGAAGATACCATCGCTGCAATGGAAGCCATTGATTTAGCCTTGGCACGATGTCAAGAAACTTATTCCAGTTGGCCATTAGCGTTTAGTTTTTGGAATGATTATTATATTCAGTTTCAAGCTAAATTAGAGAGAGAAGCTTAGTTGAGTCGCTCTCGCGCGACTAGCGAGTAACTTTCTTTTGCTTAGCCAAAAGAAAGTAACCAAAGAAAAAGCTACCCCCTACCGCTTATTTCCTGTGTTGCTCAGCATCATGGGCGTCAATCGAAAACTCGCTTTGCTCAAACAGTCGATTGCCGAAAACTCCCACAATGCTGAGCAACACAGGCGCGGTAGCAGGGGCGTGAAAACCATCTGAATTGTCACTGATGATTTTTTCATTCATAACTTTCTCAAATTCCGTCATTCTCGCGAATGCGGGAATCCATTTGAAGAAATTTATCTATGTGTGCGCACTTAAAATAAAATCTTAAAAGCCAATGGATTCCCGCATTCGCGGGAATGACAGGCGAAGTTAGTTTTTAGCCAACCGCCACAAAGAAGTGACCTCTGCCTTGCGTGCTGCATGGAGCGGGTCGCTAGCATCTAGCGTTTTGCCATGCCTTGCTTTGGTGTCTGTCCTGTCAATTACTTTTAGACCTGCAGCAGCTATCCAGCCTAATAATTCGTCGCGGGTTCTTAAACCTAAATGTTCAGCGAAGTCTGAAAGTACTAGCCAGCCTTCACCTGCGTCATTTAAATGCACAGCTAAACCATTTAAAAAGCCTTTGAGCATTTGGCTTTTTTCATCGTAGATTGCAGATTCAAGCGCTGAACTTGGATGCGCAGGTAACCAAGGTGGGTTACATACAATTAAATCCGCTTTGCCGTATTCTGCTTTTGGATATAGATTAGCTTCAACCAATGTGACATTAGTTTTTAGCCCTAAAAGGTTAATGTTTTTTAGTGCGCAATCTAAAGCGCGGTGTGAGTTGTCGGTTGCAACAATTTTTGTAACGCCGCGATTGGCAAGTATTGCAGCCAGTACGCCAGTACCTGTGCCTATGTCAAATGCAAGATTGCACGGGACTGGCAATGGAGCAACATCCACTAAATCTAAATATTCACCACGGATTGGTGAAAACACACCGTAGCTTGGGTAGATTTTATTGTTAATGACGTTAATTTCAACGCCATTCTTACTCCACTCATAGGCACCAACTAAGCCCAGAATTTCACGTAATGACACTACTATGCTTTGCGTACTTTTACCATAAGCATGCTCACAAGCCGCTTTTACATCAGGTGCACGGCGTAAGTTGATGTTGTAGCCTACGTTTAATTCAATGACTAACATGCCTAAAATACGCGCTTTTTGCGATTGCGCCTGGCGATGCAAATGAAACGCTTGCAACATCGTATCGCCAGTTTTCTTTGGTTTTTTACGTGGGCGGTCAATCCTGCGCGAAAGTGCTTGCATCAGCAACTTGGCATTTTGGAAATCACCGCGCCAAAGCAGGGCTGTACCTTCGCAACAAAGCTTGTAAGCATCATCTGCTTTAATAGTATCGTCTGCGATTTGTATTTTTTTTGGGGTTGGCGCATCATTTTCAGAGTGCCATACGCCGGCTTTGGTTTTACCAGCTTCTTGCCAGCTAATGGTTTGGGAGGTGTTCAAAATGGGATTACCTTGCTGATGATTGGAGTCTAAAAAATGTAAATTTATTGCCTGATGAAACCACTTGCCAAGTAAATTGTAATATTGGCTATGTATTAAGTAATAATTTGCGATTATGACTGACTTTAACGGGAAAGTAAGCTTTAGTTATTCAGGATTTTTTGTTTTTACGTAAATTTCTGCGACCAGTGTTTCTAAACCATAATATTGTAATTAATAGTGGTTAGATTAATTAAATCCTGCAGATATACGATTTTACTTGTGGGAGATTGTCTTTCAGGTATGGATTGTATATCAGCTCTTGCTTGGGTGTAGCCTATTTTTTGTGATTGCGAAACTAATGAGTTAATTATGCAACTTTTTATGTTTTTACCACACCCAACGGAGGGGTAGGTTCCGCGAATAAATTGCTTTCGTTTATAATAAATTGCTCTGCCTTTTCGGCAGACATTGGGTGACCTAACAGATACCCTTGTACTCTGTTGCATTCATGCATTTTCAGAAACGCCAATTGTGCTTCAGTTTCTACCCCTTCAGCAATAATTGTCATCCCTAAGCTTTTCCCCATGGCGATGATGGCAAGAGTGATTGCAGCGTCATTTGCATCATCTGGCAGATCTGAAATAAAACTCTGGTCTATTTTTAAAGTATCGATAGGATAGCGCTTGAGATAACTCATTGATGAGTAGCCAGTACCAAAGTCATCCACTGATATTGTGATGCCTAAATTACTGAGTTTTTCTAGCTTGTTGAGCGTTTCTTTTGAGCGATCCATCAAGATGCTCTCAGTTAATTCAATATCTAATAAATGATAAGGCAACCCAGTGGATTTTACGATATCCATGATGCGTTCGACAATATTGGGTCTTAATAATTGCCGACCGGACAAGTTAACACTGATTGCAATATCAGCCCCAAACCGTTCGCGCCACTTCTGCGCCTGAAGGCATGCAGTACTCAGAACAAATTCGCCAATTGGGATGATAAGTCCAGTCTCTTCTGCGATAGGAATGAAGTCTGCAAGGTTGACGGAACCAAGGTTTGGGTTGTCCCAACGTAATAATGCTTCAAATCCTACGGTTTTATTTGACCCGAGGTCAATCTGTGGTTGGTAAACAAGAAACAACTCGTTCTGTTCTAATGCTAATCGCAAAGCATTTTCTTGAGAGAACCGTTTAATATTCTTGGCTTCCATTTCATGTGCATACATTTGGCAATGGTTTTTCCCATTATTCTTAGCGCTATACATAGCAGCATCAGCATTCCGAAGTAAGGTTGGAATGTCGGTGGTATCTTCTGGGAACAGGCTGGCTCCGATACTTGCACTGATAAAGACTTTCTTTTCACCTAATACAAATGGTAAAGACATTATGTCGATGACTTTTTCTGAGACTTGTTTAACTTGATCTACACTTTGAATATTCTCTAAGATTAGTGCAAATTCGTCTCCGCCAATACGGCATAGCATATCGCTGGTACGCAGACTATGGCTGAGATGTAGCGCAATTGCTAAAAGTAGATCATCACCTACATGATGCCCAAGTGTGTCATTCACAATTTTGAAATCATCAAGATCAATTACCATGACACAGCAGCTTGTTTTGTTTCGACGCGCTGAAGCTATTGCACTTTCCAGCCTCTCCTTGAAGTAATGACGGTTAGGCAATCGTGTCACATCATCGTAGAAGGCTAGCTGATGGAGTCGATCTTCCGCTTGTTTCCGCCGTGTGAGCTCTGTGTCCAGTTCGGTTTGATGAGACTGAATTCTACTCAGCATAATATTGAATCCGTTAGCAAGCTCTCCTAACTCGTCTTTGCTATCGAGATTGAAACGCAAAGCATAATTATCGGTGCTAGAAATAACCCGCATAGAGTTGGTAAGCCCAACGATAGGTTTTGTTATGTAAGTCTGTAAGCGTCTGAGCATGAGCATGCCAAGTGCGGCAGCGAATAGCAAAGTGATCAAGGCAAATAAAACGAACTTACCTAATTGGGCGTAAATATGGTTGAGAGAGGCATTTATATAGATTTCCCCAATCATCTGATTACTTACCCGGATTTTCTGCTGGATTTGTACGCTTGATAAGCTTCCCCAAACCCCATCTGATTTAATATTGAGTATTGTTTGTTGTGGGTAAGACGTGAATATCTTGCCAGTGTTATCTAGTACCACAACCTGCTTGATGTAAGGCGTCCAGTGCAGCGACCTGAGCAGAGCTTGAGCGGATTCAGTGTCATTGAATGCAATTGAAGCTGCCAGATTCTCCCCCATGATATGTGCCTGACTTTTTAGTTCATGGACTAGATTGTTTTTGCTACTTATTAAGACAATGAGGGCGATACTACTGACAAGCAGTATCATTGCAAAACCCGATGCTATCAGGTTAATTAACATGAGCTTTTTACTGATATTTAAATTGCGCAGAAACATGACTTTAAAATATCCCTAATATACAGTTTTCGCCAGATTCAACAGTTTTGAGCTTAAATGTAATCTGGATTTCTTGGCTGTTATTGAATCAATTTCAAAGATGATGTGATGGTTTTTAATACTCATACCAATAATTGCCCCTTTACCAACCAAGCCTTGCACATCAGTCACCGTTAATACTGGACTTCCTTGTACGGAGGGCAGGATTGTTGAGATGTGTTTTCGATCTTCTTCTGAAAGAAACAGTATCTGACATTCTTGAATCGTAGCAAGGTTGGAGATTTTGGTGATGATTAGCTTCGCACCATGAGGCTGGCTTTTGGTGTACTGTTCAAGCTCGCGTTTTAGTTGGTCAGACTCCATTGTGCAGATTTTTAGGGTATTGTTGGGTAATGATGGCCAATCAGTAAAGAGCATGAAGTTGTACACGAATGCAGCTTTCATTGCATATTCTGGTATAGGATCTTCCTGATTTGCCGACAGGGCTGGCAGACAAAAAAACAGAAATAGCAAAGGTAATAGCTGGCGTGGCATCACTTAAAACCATAAGTCAACTGAAGCCAGAAGTTACGTCCATCTTGCTCAATGGATGTAATAGGCGCAGTGTAGTCTGGAGCAATATGACGGTAACGCTTGTCGAATAGGTTGCGAGCGGTCAACGAAATATCCAGATTAGCGAGTAAACGATCTGTGCTGACGGTGAGGTTGCTAATTGTATAGCCATTAAGTTGGCTATTGATTCCTGAATTGCGCCTTGATACTGATTGCACTTCTAGGCCGACGCGTAATGCATTCGATAGTAGCGGCGTTGATAGATTGAGTTTCCCTAGGTGACGTGGCGAGTTGATTGCCCAATTACCATTGATATCCTTTGAGTCCTGATAGGCGTAACTTGTACGCAGACGCATGTTATTTTTCCAATGATGTTCCAACTCCAACTCAAATCCATCGGCATGAGTACTTCCAGTATTAAAATACTGTATAAGGCCCGTGCTGTAAGGTGTGCTAGTAATAGAATCATTGGTTATTTGGCGATAGATAGAGGCTAGTAGGCGTGATTGGTTACTCCAGCGACGTTCTAGTGACAGTTCAGAAGCCGTAACCTTTTCCATTTTCAGGTCTGGATTGGGGATTTGTGTAAGTCCATCGGTGTAATACTTTTCGAAAGACGTAGGCGTCCGGTGAGCCATGCTATGTGATAGACGAAATGTATAGGCAGGTGCGGGTTCGTAAATCAATGCGATGCGTGGGGAGATTGAGTCGCTATCATCGGTGAAATAGTCGTAACGCGCGCCCAGATTGAGCCAAATATTATTATTTAGGGTAATTTCATCTTGGGCATATACACTTGTGCTTTGGCTACCTTGGTCTGACGCAAGTGCAGCGTTCACCTGCTTACGTTGATAATCATTTCGATATGAAACGCCAAATACAACTTGTTGATTTTTAAACCAATCGCTGGAGAATTTGGCCTCGGCACCTAGTCTTCTACCAGCAGCGCTGTCAGGAAAAATCTCACCGCCATATAATGAGCTGCTCTTGTAAATATAGTCACTATAGTCGGTTTGCACGGATAGTTTGAGATGATTTGAAATATCTGTATGGTACTGACCAGAGACAAACTTGCTACTGTCATTAATAAAATAAGGACTATTAAAGTCCGCACCATATGGTGCAGTTGGAACGTCTTTGTGACGAAGGCTATAACCAGTTTCGATAGACCAGAACGCACCCTCAATTTTGGCAAATACACGCTGGTTGCGTTGACTATCCTGATTGTGCGAGATACCGTTATTATGGGCAGGGTTCCCATCATTAAACTCTGGGAAATAAAGCGTTTGCCCCTCACTATTGAGACCAGATGCAGAAACCAGCAGGTCTACACCATTGGTTAAACGCTTGCCGTAAGTAAGCCTGGCCTTATGGGTTTGATAATTACCAGCAGATAGTGCAGCTTGGGCGCCATCGAAATCTGCACCTTTTTTGGTGAAAACATTGACGATACCGTAGAAGGCGTTGTTGCCATAAGAAACGGAGCCAGGGCCAGACACGTATTCCACACGATCGATCAGTTCAGTATCTATCAAGCCATCATTGCCAAAGTAAGATTGGTTGTACACATTGTCATTCACCTGCACACCATCAATCAGTAACATGATTCGGCCACTGTAGTCACCTGGACTACTGTAGCCGCGGCCCCCCAGAAACTCATAAGAACGGTCGTTAGTAATACTTAGACCTCGCATACTATTCAGGATTTCTGCCAGAGTGTGATAGCCATAGTCTTTGATATCGTCTGAGGTGACAATGCTGACGGCAGAAGGGCTATCACTAACCTGATGAGCGATTTTGGACGCGGTAGTGACTTCGAGTTCCAGTAACTGCTCTAGAGAAGCATTTTTCAGGTCTTGCTTGAGAGGGGATGGAGCTTGGGCGTTGACAGTAGTGGTTAGTGTGAATAGCACTAACGCCGTGAAAGATAAATGCCATATTTTCTTGTTTGAATTGTCAGATATCTTTGGCATGAAGGTTATTCTAAGTTGTTTTTTAGCTATGAAATTGCAATTGCTCACGTGTTAGTAAAAATACAAATTCATTGCCTGACGAAACTTCTAGCCAATTAAATACAAGGTTTGGATATGCCGCTTCCAATGCTTCGCGATTATGGCCGATTTCTACAATCAATATGCCATCGTCATTCAGGTAATTGGCGGCCTCACGCAGAATGGTATGGGTGTGGTCCAGACCGGCAACGCCACTGCCTAATGCGAGTTGCGGTTCGTTTTGATACTCCGCCGGCAATGCCGCCATGGATGGCGCGTCCACATAAGGTGGATTGCTGATGATGACATCGTATTTTTTGTAGCCATTTTTATCTTGGAGCGCGCTAAACATATCGGACTGAATGGCAGTGACTTGCTCTTGTAAACCATAGTTAGCGATATTGATATTGGCTACATCAATCGCATCTTGCGAAATATCAATCACGTCAATTGCTGCATTGGGAAAAGCGCTTGCCAGCAGTATGCCTAAACAGCCACTGCCCGTGCAAATGTCGGCAGCACTTTCTACCAGTTCTGGAAATTCGATCCAAGGGCTTAAAGCAAAATTACCTGCATCATCCTGGTTCAATAATTCAGCAATGAAAGAACGTGGTATCAATACACGTTCATCGACATGAAATTTTAAACCTTGAAGCCAAGCCTCTTTAACTAAATATGCGGTAGGGGTATGTTGGGTAATCCGTTGCTCAATAAAGCCTGCAAGCTTCGTACGCTCAGTTGTTGTTAAGCGGGCATCTAGAAAGTTATTGAGAGTGTCCATAGGCAAATGCAGCGCGCTCATGATGAGCCAAACGGCTTCATCGTAAGCGTTATCTGTACCATGACCGTAAAATATATCTGAAGCTTCAAACTCGCTGACGGCAAGGCGAATCCAGTCGCGGATGGTGATTATTTCATTCACTGTAGTGTTGTTATTGATCATTACGTTCTTTATTTAAGTAATTTCTGCAGCGTTAGTTTGTAGGTTTCTTTGAGTGGTTCAATATCCGCCACACCTACGCATTCGTTGAGTTTATGTATCGTTGCATTGAGTGGACCGAATTCAATCACTTGTTTGCAGATATCAGCAATGAATCGTCCGTCTGAGGTGCCGCCCGTGGTTGAAAGCTCAGGCGTTACGCCATAAGCTTGTTGGATTGCCTCACTAATGGCTTCAACCAAATTACCGCGCGGCGTGATGTAAGGCGGTGAGTATTCCCACTCTAAGTCATACTCCAGCGCATGTTTATCTAAAATGGCATGGGTACGTTCTTTTAAGCTGGCTTCGGTACTTGCCGTACAGAATCTAAAATTGAAAAGGATCTCGACTTCGCCTGGCACTACGTTAGTCGCGCCAGTTCCGCCATTCATATTGGATATTTGCCATGAAGTAGGCGGGAAATATTCGTTTCCCGTATCCCAAACGGTTTCTACCATATCTTTGATGGCAGGCGCGACCATATGAATCGGGTTCTTAACTAAATG
>JANOHT010000191.1:0-3653 GCA_031406605.1 Methylotenera sp.
TGGCAATTAACGCTTCAGGTGCAGCGCGGCCAGTAATTACAACGTGTTGCATAGATGGACGTGATTGTAAGGCGGCACACACTTCTTCGTTTGTCAGCCATTGGTATTTAAGTGCATAGGTAAACTCATCCAGAATGACTAAATTGATGGATTCATCTTTTAAATAATCGCAAACCAACTGCCAGGCAGCGCGGGCGGATTGCAGATCACGCTCAGCATCTTGAGTTTCCCACGTGAAGCCGTCGCCCATTACATGCCACGTCAGGTTTGCAGCGTTACGAAAAAAAGCCTCTTCACCAGTATCAGATCGGCCTTTAATGAACTGCACTACCACAGCTTTCATGCCATGCCCAAGTGAGCGAGCGAGCAAGCCAAAAGCCGCGGTTGATTTCCCCTTGCCATTGCCAGTGTTAATCAGCAGCAGACCGCGTGAAGTTTGCGCTGCGTTGATGCTTGCGTCAATAACCGCTTTCTTGCGCTGCATGCGGGCTTGATGGCGCTGATTTTTAGATTCTATCAATGTGTGAAATTCCATAAAAAAACCGCGCTAGAAAAATCTAACGCGGTTCAATTAACAACAAATAATTAGCAAGCCACTATGAGGCTGTGCTGGATGAAGTTTTTGCAGCATTACGCAGTTTAGGCAATGCTTTAGCTAAAGCCCAAAAAGCGACTAAATACATTGCAGTAAAACCCATGTAGCTAGGTAAGTACTCCCAACCATGTTTCATCGATTCAATCACACCGTTGGCTGGAAAGCGGCCTGAAAACAAGTAATAACTTTGTGTAGAAATCACAAAGGCTAAAAAGGTCGCTATCAAGCCTGCAAATGAATACTTCAATATATCCAAGCTATCCGTTTGTTTGCTCAGCCAAAAGCCAGCAAGCCACATCACGGCGTAAGTAGGCAACATGCCCCAATAACCTGGTGTTAAACAAAAGGCTTGAATGCTATCAATCTCGGCTGCACCGAAATCGATTACAGTTGCCAGTATTATTAAGAACAAAAACCAAGCTGCTTTTCTTAAATATAGGCCACCAATCAACAGCAAGGCCAAGCTCGCATCTGGTAATGAAACGTGAGTTAGTACATGGCTGCCACGCGTGAGCAGCATCAAAAAAGCAATAAATACGGCAATGATTAGTGTTTTAGATGTTAGATTGATGGTTGTAGATGGTGATTGATTCATTTTAAGCTCCTCGGAAGGTCGCTAATGGATTAGCGACCTTAAATATTTCCATCATCATAACATTTTTGCATTGTTGCTTAAAACAATGAATTAGAAATCCGCCCTCATGCCAACGTGCCAAGTGCGTACAAAATCCACTGGAAAAAGAGCATCTACACGTGTTTGGATAGAGTTCTCATGTTCAAAAATATTATTGATTGAAGTAAAGACATTAATATTTTTGTACTGATAACTTAAAGCAATGTTGGTAGATTCGTAATTATCTTGTTTCTGTGAGGCGTTATTTTGGAAGTCATTATAAACATAAGCCTTAGAGCGCCAAGTATGATTCAAGTTCAGCATGGCGTTCTCATAAAACTTCCAATTTAAGTTGGCAACCACCGTATGTTTAGGTGCACCAGGTAAATCTTTATTTTTAATTGGCGCGCCAGCTAAAGTGGCTTCATTGTCAATAATAGCGCGCGTGTAGTTATAAATAACCGATGCACCAATTGCATTGTTAAATGTAAAGTAATCTTGCAGTTCTAAACCGTATTTGTGAGATTTATCTAGATTACTATTAGTCCCGAAGATGCCACCAAATGTTGGATCTAGGTAAATTTCATTTTTTAATTTTGCGTGGAATGCAGTAACTTTTAAGCGATTATTTTCAACTACATGATTCAGACCAATGTTAAAAGTTTTAACTTTTTCAGGCTCAATAAAACCATTAAAAATAGTGTTAAAGAATGCATCAAAACCAAAAAAACGATCAATATCGGGTGCTTGATAAGATTTATTGTAGTTTGCAAAAGCACTTAGCTCTGATGTGAAACGGTAGTTTGCTCCAATATCCCAAGCGCTTAAATGTTCTGAATCTTTGAGCTTGCTGCCAAAAGTAGGATTGTGACTGTAAGTGACTTTTTCACTACGCGCGCCTGCGGAAAGGGTTAAAGATTCTGATATCCAACTTGGATAATATTCGACTTGTGCAAAAGTTGCTTTATTGTTTTTAGTGGTGACATCAAAAGAATTGTCTCTCTCTCCATCAAAATCCTGATAACCGACGATGGCTGATAATATTTTGTTTTGATAGATTAAACTCACATCATTAGATCGGTAATCGTAATCTGTTGCAGTACCGCCCGCGAAAATAGACTTTTTATCTTCTTGGAGATGAGTTGCGGATAATCTGAGTTCTTTAGTGATGTCGTATTCAGCACCCACTTTCCATTGATCTGTGTCAAAGTCTTGAGTGAGATAAGTGCCGTCAGCTTGACGAGGATCATCTTTGAATTGCGCTTTACTCAATGCATTTTGGAAGGCAAAGTTATTTCTCGAACTTGTGCCTTCTGCAATAAAACGTAAGTTATCGGTAGGCTTGATTTTAAGTTTGACATTCTGGGTGTCGCTATCTGACTTATCTTTGTGACCGGTGTTATCTATTTTGCCAAAACCATCGTGGCTGTCATGAGCTAAAGTAGCTGATAAATCAATATGTTGTTCAGAAATTCCAGCATTTACATAATGATTTTTTTGTCCATAGTTTCCCCATGAAGTGCTAACGGTTACACCGGTCTTATTTTTGGTATAAATTTGTACTGTACCTGCCGTAGCGCCGTCGCCATGGATGACAGAACCACTACCCTTGGAAATTTCAATGCGTTCAATGTTGGCAAGTGGAATAGCACCAATCAATTGAGGAGTGGTGTCGATGTTGTTTAAACGTTGACCATCTACTGTAATAACCACATTTTGATGACCGTTTTCACCACCGTACCCACGTAAGTTAAGTGACGGAGTAGCGCGACTACCGAAATTAGAAAGAATATTTAACGATGTTTGTTGTGCTAAAAAATCATAAAGGGTGGCTGCGCCTGACGCTTCAATTTGTTTGGCGGTATGAATCTCTGAAGCATAAGTAGTCTCAGTATCTTTGTGCTCAAAACGATTAGCTTTGACGATGACATCATCTGTGGTGATTGCAGTATTATCTGCAAAAGCAGGTGTAGTGAATGCTAAGCTGACTAAACTAGCAATAATAGATCTTTTCATTTGTAATAATCCCTGATTTTACACACGACCCCGCGTGTAATTTAAATAATCAGGAATACCGAGAGTGAAGCTAGATCAGAACGAAAGCGAGAATATCAGGATGACTTGTTACCCAATAACGCATCGCGTCTTGATAACCGTCACCCCGCGGCATTCCAACGTAGCCCGCGACTGATAAGCAGTCTTGAGCGAGTTGTATAGGCCGGTCTCCGGGCTTGTGAAGAGATGTTTTGCGCCTTCCCAAGCCTTATAATATTTTAAAGTTGGCTCAGTGGCATATTGCAAAACTACATTCACTTACCGTTGCGGGGGCAGCATTGGAATTGTTAATTTTTCATAGCTTGAAGAATTAACGCACCTATTTCCCAGTTTCACCTTATTTGTAGAAAACAAACTTGGCACCTATCAACAGGGGAGAATTATAGCGTT
>JANOHT010000211.1:0-4008 GCA_031406605.1 Methylotenera sp.
TTGTATGAATGCACCAGTGGCGCAGTGAAAGGCCTAGCGTCTTTTACTGCTTCGCGAAACAGATTTAGATCGTTGTCAGTTTCTTCATTGATGGGTGAAGAAACCTCCTGCTCAGTCTTTTTTCGCGCCACCACAGCATTCTCTAAAGTTTAATTAATTCAGAACGTTATTTATCTAAATAACGTTCTGCATCCAGCGCAGCCATACAGCCAGTACCGGCACTAGTCACAGCTTGACGGTAAATGTGGTCTTGCACATCGCCTGCGGCAAACACACCAGGCACGCTAGTTGCTGTGAAGTTACCCCCGCGACCAGATTGTGTGATGATATAGCCGCCTTCCATTTCAAGCTGACCTGCAAAGATGTCAGTATTTGGCTTATGGCCAATCGCAATAAACACGCCCATTAATGGGATATCTTTTGTGGTGCCATCATTGACGTTTTTAATACGCATGCCAGTCACGCCGCTGTCGTCACCCAGTACTTCATCAAGTGTATGAAAAGTCTCTAAAACAATCTTTCCTTCAGCCACGCGTGCATTCAGCTTATCCACTAAAATCGCTTCTGCTTTGAACTTATCACGGCGATGCACTAATGTTACTTTGCTCGCAATGTTAGCCAGATACAGTGCTTCTTCCACAGCGGTATTACCGCCGCCGATGACAGCAACCTCCTGATTACGGTAGAAGAATCCGTCACAAGTCGCACAAGCGGAAACGCCTTTGCCAGAAAATTTCTCTTCACTTGGCAGCCCAAGGTATTTAGCAGATGCACCTGTTGCAATAATCAATGCATCACAAGTGTATTCACCACTGTCACCCACTAAACGAATTGGTTTTTCATTCAAATGTGTAGTGTGGATATGGTCGAAAATCATTTCTGTATTAAAGCGCTCAGCATGTTTTTGAAAACGCTCCATCAACTCAGGTCCTTGCACGCCATCTGCATCTGCTGGCCAGTTATCAACTTCAGTTGTCGTCATTAGCTGACCGCCTTGGGCGATACCAGTAATGAGCACTGGGTTGAGGTTAGCGCGAGCTGCGTATACTGCTGCTGAATAGCCAGCAGGACCCGAGCCCAAAATAAGAAGATGGACGTGACGTGTTGCCATGATTAACCTTTAAAAAATATAACTTAAATAAAATCTGATACTGAAATATGTGGTGCGATTGTTTGTTTTTACAAGTAGCCTGAAGCTAACTATTTTTCCAGCAAGCTACGTAACATCCAGCCAGTTTTTTCGTGCAACTGCAGACGTTGGGTTAATAAATCTTTAGTTGCTTCATCGGCTGCGGCTTCTGCTGCAGGAAACACGCTACGTGCAGTGCGGCATACCGCTTCATGGCCTGCAACTAATTCAGCAATCATATCTTGTGCCTTGGGCACAGATTCAGACTCTTTGATGGATGATAGTTTGACAAAATCACGATAGGTACCTGGTGCGTAAATATCTAGCGAACGAATACGTTCGGCTACTAAATCTACCGCTAATGCTAATTCAGTATATTGACCTTCAAACATTAAATGCAGGGTATTAAACATTGGGCCAGTCACGTTCCAATGAAAATAATGTGTTTTGAGGTAAAGCGTGTAAGTATCGGCTAATAGGTGAGATAAACCTTGTGCAATGGCTTTTCTATCTTGTTCTTTAATGCCAATATCCATAATGATTTCCTATGTATTAAAGTGATTAAAAGTAGTTTGATATTGTATTAGCTACCTAGCTACTTTGATACTGCTATAATTAAATTTACGATTAAATTGTAAGGTTTCACTATCTTGTTTTTCAAAAAATCAAAACCAGTCAATGCGCGCGTCAATACAAGACGCGAAGCCCAAGTAACGAGGTCACATGCCATCAGGGCAACGTTGCTTAAAGAAGCTTGGTGGCTAGTGCTGGTGCTGGTCGGGCTTTATATCGCAGTGATTTTGGTCACCTATCATCGGGAAGATCCTTCGTGGTCACACATGGCTGCCGATAATGCAGTGATTCACAATAGTGGAGGCAGTGCAGGCGCTTGGCTGTCAGATATGCTGTTGTATTTATTTGGCTTTTCCGCATGGTGGTGGGCGGTGCTGGCTTTTTACGCCATGTGGTTTGTATATTTAAAGCTGGAAGCCGTAAAGTTAGAAGCAGGTCACTTAAGTGATAAACCATTTTTACTGTTTAATTTTATCGGTTTTGGAATACTGCTCATTGCATCCTGCGCTTTGGAAGCAGGTCATCTGGTTAGCCTGCCAGCCTCATTGCCTTTAGCACCTGGCGGAATGTTAGGCACTTCTGTCGATAGCCTTTTACGTAGTATGTTTGGTTACACTGGCTCTAGCATGTTATTGCTATTGATGTTTGTTGTCGGTTTTAGTTTATTCACTGGCTGGTCGTGGATCATGATCACCGAGAAATTCGGCGCAGGCTTGATCAACAGTTATGAATTTATTAAATTTAAATGGCAAGATTGGCAAGATAGAAAAGCCGGTAAAGTCGTTGAGTCAGAACGTGCTGAATATGTGCATAGCGAGCGTAAACGTGTAGAAAATCGCGAGCCAGTCTTGATTGAAACGCCAGTATTAGAAATTGCCCAAAGCGTGCGCGTGCTAAAAGAAAAACAAGCGCCACTGTTTGAGACATTACCAGATACGCCATTGCCGCCGTTGCATTTATTAGATGTGCCATCCGGTACGGTACCGTTACAGTCTGCTGAAACGCTAGACTTTACCTCGCGGCTGATTGAACGAAAATTGATGGATTTTGGTATTGAAGTCAAAGTATTGACAGCACTGCCAGGCCCTGTGATTACTCGCTACGAGCTAGAACCGTCAGCGGGTGTTAAAGGTAGCCAAGTGACGAACTTGGTAAAAGACTTAGCGCGCGCACTTTCTGTTGTTAGCGTGCGTGTCGTAGAAACAATCCCTGGTAAAACCTGCATGGGATTGGAGATTCCAAACCCTAAACGGCAAATCGTTTATCTATCTGAAATCATGGGTAGCCAAGCTTATGCCGATGTCCATTCGCCACTCACTATTTGTTTAGGCAAAGATATTGCAGGTAAACCGGCGGTGGCGGATTTAGCAAAAATGCCGCACGTGTTAGTCGCAGGTACAACTGGCTCTGGTAAGTCAGTCGCCATCAATGCGCTGATTTTGAGTTTGCTTTATAAAGCCGATGCCAGCCAAGTGCGCATGATTCTGATAGACCCAAAAATGCTTGAGCTTTCAGTATATGAAGGTATTCCGCATTTGCTAGCGCCAGTAGTGACTGATATGCGCCAAGCAGCCAATGCGCTGAACTGGTGTGTAGCCGAGATGGAGCGCCGCTATAAATTGATGTCTATGTTGGGTGTGCGTAACTTAGCTGGGTATAACCAAAAAATTAGAGAAGCGGATAAAGCAGGCGAAAAAATACCGCATCCGTTCAGCTTAACGCCCGATGAGCCAGAACCGCTCATGGAGATGCCATTGATTGTGGTGGTTATTGATGAACTGGCTGATCTGATGATGGTGGTGGGTAAAAAAGTGGAGGAGTTAATCGCCCGCTTAGCCCAAAAAGCGCGTGCGTCCGGCATCCATTTGGTGTTGGCAACTCAGCGCCCATCTGTAGATGTGATTACTGGACTTATCAAGGCAAATATCCCCACTCGCGTTTCGTTCCAAGTATCGAGCAAAATTGATTCTCGTACGATATTAGACCAAATGGGTGCTGAAGCGTTATTAGGTCAAGGGGATATGTTGTATATGCCGCCTGGTACCGGTTACCCGGTGCGTATTCACGGCGCGTTTGTGTCAGACCAGGAAGTACATAAGGTTGTGAATTACCTTAAAGCACAAGGTGAACCTAACTACATTGAAGGCATACTAAGTAATGAAGCTGAAGAGGGCGGCGGCGACTTTATGGCTGGTAGCAGTTCGGGCGCTAATGGCGCTGAAGTTGACCCATTGTACGATGAAGCAGTTGGTATCGTACTGAAAACCCGCCGTGCAAGTATTTCAGCGGTACAGCGTCAGCTACGC
>JANOHT010000297.1:0-7139 GCA_031406605.1 Methylotenera sp.
CGGCTGCTGCTCAATGCCAATTTAATATTATTTCAGAATATTCTTATTCAGTGTTTGCATCAAACCCTGACCATTACTCTTTTTGCTTTCTAATTTATTTTGAGTTGCAGCCGTTGGAGTAACTGCGGCTTTGTTAGGCGCCACTTTTGGTTGGTGTACTACTTTAACGCCAGTATCAGATCTCATGTGGGTAGATGTTGCTTGTGATGTATCCGCAGGGCAACCACCCATGACAGTGTTGCATTCATAGGCGTATGATGTTGTAGAAAATGATGCTGCTAGTGCAAAAGCGATAAAAGTGAATTTCAAAACAATCTCCATTAATATTAAAGTGTTAAAAATCTTGAAAAAGCTTTTAACAAAAAGGCCGACATTGTTTCATAGTTTTGTGGCTTAATTTGTTAAAATTACGTGATAATTTGTATCAGATTGTTCAATTTCTATCTGAATATATATTGTCTATAAAGCAAAAAATAAGCCCGCTCATCAAAATCTGTAATTAATCATGCAAAATAACTTATCTAACAGTGAAAATTCACCGATAACCCCTTCTTTTAAAGAAGCATTTTGGTATTGGTTGAAATTGGGCTTTATCAGTTTTGGCGGGCCAGCCGGACAAATTGCGATCATGCATCAAGATTTAGTAGAGAAAAAACGCTGGATATCGGAAAAGCGTTTTCTCCATGCACTGAATTATTGCATGGTGCTGCCAGGTCCTGAGGCGCAGCAGTTAGCCACCTACATCGGCTGGCTGATGCATCGCACCTGGGGTGGTATAGTTGCAGGTGCTTTATTTGTATTGCCATCATTGTTCATATTAATTACGCTGACTTTTATTTATCTGAGATATGGTAGCTACCCTGAAGTGGCTGGCGTACTTTATGGCATTAAGCCTGCGGTAGTGGCTATTGTGCTATTTGCGGCTTATCGGATAGGTAGCCGTGCCTTAAAAAATAAATGGTTATGGCTGATTTCATTGTTCGCATTTGCGGCAATTGCTGCCTTTAAGTTACCGTTCCCATTGATTATATTATCTGCCGCATTAATCGGCTATGTAGGTAGCCATTACTCGCCAAATACTTTTAATGGCAGCAGCGCGCATCATGCAAATAATAAAAACTATGGTAAAGCCGTGATTGATGACCATACGCCCACGCCAGTACATGCAAAATTTAATCTTAAATTCTTATTAAATGTATCGTTAATTGGCGCGATGCTATGGTTAGTCGTGATGGGTGTTTTACTAACGATATATGGATGGCAAGCAACGCTCACACAAATGGGCTGGTTTTTTACTAAAGCAGCGTTACTCACTTTTGGTGGAGCATACGCAGTGTTGCCCTACGTGTATCAAGGGGCGGTAGATCATTATCATTGGCTGACGCCAATACAAATGATTGATGGGTTGGCTTTGGGTGAAACGACACCAGGCCCGCTGATTATGGTTGTGGCATTTGTTGGTTTTTTGGGAGGCTACTCGCAACAGGTATTAGGTGCAGACAGTCTTTTTCTGTCTGGAATAGTTGCTGCTAGCGTCGTCACTTACTTTACATTTTTACCGTCATTTATTTTTATTTTTATTGGCGGTCCATTTGTAGAAAGTACGCAGGGAAATTTGAAGTTCACAGCGCCGCTAACAGCGATCACAGCTGCGGTAGTAGGGGTGATTTTAAGTTTGGCATTGTTTTTTGCCACGCATGTTTTTATGCCGAGCCAAATGCCAAGCTATATACCCAATACATTTGGAATGATGATTGATTGGCTTGCCATTACCCTTGCAACGATAGGTTTTATTGCGCTGTACAAATTTAAATTTAGCATCATTAAGCTAATTTTAGTATTCGGATTGTTAGGTCTTTTACTCACATTTATTCATTAAATAATAGCCGCAACTACGCCATGTAACTTATACAAACTAATTTGAGAACGATTATAAAAATCGCTAGTCAGATTGAGTGAATATAATTAAATCTATTGATAAGTTATTCTTTATTTAGTGTTTTTTGAGAGAGTGAATATGAAGCAATTGTTACTATCAGTCTTTTTATTGGGAGTATCGCACATGGCGAACGCTGCTTGTTCGGAGCTTTATAATCACCAGTTGGTCACATTGCAAGGTGATAAACTTAACTTGTGTGATTATCAAGACAAGCCTATTTTAGTGGTAAATACCGCTAGTAAATGTGGCTTTACTCCACAGTTTGATGCTTTGGAAGGTTTGTACAGCAAGTATAAAGATAAAGGTTTATTGGTCGTGGGATTTCCATCAAATGACTTTAGGCAAGAGCCAGGTAACGATAAACAAATCGGTGATTTTTGTAAGCTCACTTATTCCGTAAAATTTCCAATGATTACTAAAAGTTCGGTCACGGGTTCGAATGCTAATCCGCTATATAAGCAGCTAAGTGCAAAAACAGGTCAGGCACCTATGTGGAATTTTTATAAGTACGTGATTTTGCCGGGCGGTAAAAATGTATATGCTTTTAGTAGCGATGTTAAACCAGACTCCTCAGAAATCGTGGATCGGATTAAGCTGGGTTTGAAATAGCGGTAACAAAAAAGGCGCTTAATGCGCCTTTTTTATTACCGCTAACATTAAACCAATTTGGCAGGTTGGCGTATTTTTTGCAGTATTATCGCTGATAACTCTTCTATGGAACGGCTTGTTGAATCAGCCCAGGTAATGCCTGAATTACGCATTAAATTTTCTGCAGTGATAATTTCTTTACGACAATTATCAAGAGAAGCATAGAAACTATCTGGTCGACGTTCACTGCGAACTGAATGTAAACGTTCAGCTTTGATAGTTAATCCAAATATTTTATCAAGATGCTTATGTAATATTGCAGGTAAGGTGCCACGTTCAAAATCTTCCGGAATGAGTGGGTAGTTCGCTGCTTTAACTCCAAACTGCATTGCTAAATAAATACTTGTAGGCGTTTTTCCACAACGAGATACGCCAATCAAAATGACCTGAGCCTCTTCCAGACCCGAATTAGTCATGCCGTCATCGTGGTTCAACGTGTAGTTGATAGCCTCCATACGATCATGATAACTACTCCCCATAATGCTGTGCGCAATGCCTGAGCCTGTGAGCGGCCTCTGATCGAGCTCAAGCCCTAGAGGGTCAATAAAGGCGGTGAATAAGTCAATAAAATAGGCATTAGATTGCTTTAAGGTATTGCGTAAAGTTATGTCACCTAACGACATAATGACGACAGGCCTACCGCCATCGTGCTCGGTTGCTTCTAAAATAGCATCCTTTGCTAGCTGGATTTTATCTGGTGTGTCGGTAAATGGCAGGCGCACTTGAGTAAAATTAGTTCTTGGAAAATGCTCAAGTAATTTTCCCAACGCGCCTGCAGTAATACCAGTACTGTCTGAAACAAAAAATACGGTGCGGTGTAGCATAAATTTCCCGCAGTTATTTCTTAGTCAAACGTTGCCATGTCGCCACTACCGTATCTGGATTAAGTGAAACAGATTGTATGCCTTCAGCTACTAACCATTCAGCGAAGTCTGGATGGTCAGATGGACCTTGACCGCAAATTCCGACATATTTACCTAAACGGTTACAAGTGTTGATTGCCATTTTTAACAGTACTTTCACTGCGTCATTACGCTCATCAAAACCATCTGCCAAAATGCCAGAGTCTCTATCCATACCCAATGTAAGTTGTGTCAAGTCGTTAGAGCCAATTGAGAAACCATCAAAATAATGTAAGAACTGCTCAGCTAATAGTGCATTAGATGGAATTTCACACATCATGATAAGGCGCAAACCATTGACGCCACGTTTGAGGCCATTGGCGGCCATGATTTCTGTGACCGCTTTGGCTTCATCTAAAGTGCGTACGAAGGGCAGCATCAACTCAACGTTAGTTAAGCCCATTTCATCACGTACTTTTTTCATGGCCGTACATTCCATGGCAAAGCACTCTTTAAAATCTTCGGCCATGTAACGTGCAGCACCGCGGAAACCAATCATTGGGTTTTCTTCGTCAGGCTCGTAAATATCGCCACCGACTAATTTTTTGTACTCGTTAGACTTGAAGTCAGAAGTACGCACAATCACTGTTTTTGGATAAAAAGCAGCTGCGATAGTAGCAACACCTTCGGCTACTTTATCGATATAAAACTGTTTAGGACTAGCATAGCCACGTGCACGGTTTTTAATGGTTGCTTTAATGGCCGTAGGCATCGCATCAAAATTCAAAATGGCTTTAGGGTGAATGCCCACCATATTGTTGATGACAAACTCTAAACGCGCTAACCCCACGCCGTCATTTGGTATTTTTGCAAATCCAAACGCCATGTCAGGATTGCCCACATTCATCATGATTTTACAAGGTGCGGTAGACAGTGTAGCGGTTGCTTGGGTGCTTACTTCGTAGTCAAGTGCGCCATGGTAGACAAAGCCAGACTCGCCTTCGGCGCATGACACGGTAACGATTTCGCCTTCACGCAGAATGTCTGTCGCATTCACTGAACCCACAATCGCCGGGATACCTAGTTCACGGGCAATAATCGCCGCATGGCAAGTACGGCCGCCACGGTTAGTCACTAATGCACTTGCACGCTTCATCACAGGTTCCCAGTTAGGGTCTGTCATATCTGCCACTAATACATCACCCGGTTGTACCAAGTGCATATCTGCTGGATCTAAAACAATTCTAACAGGACCTACGCCTACTTTTTGCGTGACTGCACGACCGACCACTAACGGTTTAGCTTGATGTTTATTAAGTTTGAATGTTTCAGTAATGTTGTTTGCAGACTCTTGAGACTTCACAGTCTCTGGGCGCGCTTGTAAGATATAGAGCTTGTTATCAACGCCGTTTTTACCCCACTCAATGTCCATAGGGCAGCCGTAATGTGCTTCAATGGTCATGGCATAATGTGCTAATTCTAAAATATCTTCATTCGATAATGAATAGCGGTCGCTATCAGCAGCATCTACCTCAATAGTGTGTGTACTTTTACCCGCACGTGTTGCATCTGAAAACACCATTTTAATGAGTTTAGAGCCCATAGTACGACGTACGATGGCTGGTTTCCCTTGTGCTAACAATGGTTTATGTACATAAAACTCGTCTGGGTTTACTGCGCCCTGAACGACTGTTTCGCCCAAACCGTAAGATGAGGTAATAAACACGACATCTTTAAAGCCTGATTCCGTATCAATAGTAAACATCACACCCGCACAGCCAATGTCGCTACGTACCATCTGTTGCACGCCAGCTGACAATGCTACGTCAGCATGTACAAAGCCTTTGTGTACGCGGTATGAGATTGCACGGTCATTATATAAAGAAGCGAATACTTCTTTGATTGCATGCAAGATGTTATCTAAACCTTGAATATTTAAAAATGACTCTTGTTGACCCGCGAAAGAAGCATCAGGTAAATCTTCTGCTGTGGCTGACGACCGTACTGCGAAAGTTGCGCCGTTGCCCGATTTAGCTGTGAGGATTGCATAATTTTCCGCAATAGCTTTATTCAGTGCTTCTGGGAGCGGTGCTTCCATAATCCATTCCCGAACTTGCTTGCCGCAGATTGCAAGTGCCTGTGTGTCGTCTACGTTTAAGGTATCAAGCGCCGCGTTAATTTTGGCATCTAAACCGTTTTGCGCTAAAAATTCGCGATAGGCATCAGCCGTAGTTGCAAAGCCGGTAGGGACGCGCACACCTTTTGCCGAAAGTTGAGAAATCATTTCACCTAAAGAGGCATTTTTACCGCCCACTGAAGGAACGTCTATATTGCGTAGATTTTCAAATGGAATAACGTGGACTGACATATATTTCCTTGATGTTCAAACAAGTGATTAAATTTCTCAATTTTTGAGTCTGCATAAGCATCGCGCAATGATTGTTTGCTATTTTGTAGCTAACGATGGATGCAGGATGGATTTTATGCGGATGACAAATTATCTGGTTTTTTTAGTATGTAGTTATTTTGCCTAAATATGCGGGTGCTGTCACCTTAAAATCTGCACTTTTAAATAATAATAATGTTAGCCTGCCTATATGACATTGAATCAAATGCTTGCTAGCATGGCAAAATGATTCATGCGGACTAAAGTTAGTTTAATAAATGTTAAATATTGTTCTTATAATTAAACATGGCGTTTATAATATATTAAACATGATGCTTAGAAAATGATTGTGATATGACACAGCCAATAGAAAATACAACAACAGAGAACATAGAAACCCAGCATCAAAAATTCATGCCGATATCGACAGAGGCCATGGTGAGCGTGCAAAGCACAGGGCGTTTGCATATGGGTTTTTTTGATTTGCACGGCGGTTTAGGGCGAAAATTTGGCAGTATAGGCTTAAGCCTGACTGCGCCCAGCCTTGAGCTAACAGCAAGCATCACTGATAAGTTGGAAGTAACTGGTGTGTCATCGGCACGCGCTTCAAATATCATCCAACAGTTCATGAATAAGCTTAATCTTAACGGTAGCATTCACCTGAATATCAAGCAGCATATTCCTGAACATGCAGGGTTGGGCTCAGGTACACAGTTAGCGTTGGCGATAGGCGCTGCAGTGAATGAGTTACATAAGTTAAATTTGAATACAGCACAAATTGCACGTCTAACAGGTCGCGGCGGGCGTTCTGGTATTGGTATCGCAGCTTTTGATAAGGGCGGGGTACTCATCGATGGTGGTCGAGTTGTCAGCAACGCAAATATTGACATCAGTAATTCAGGCGCGCCGCCTTTACTGGTGCGTTATGATTTTCCGGAGCATTGGCGCATTTTATTGATTTTGGACAACAGTCAGCCAGGCATTCATGGCGAAGAGGAATTGGTAGCATTTAGTAAATTGCCTATTTTTTCTGAGAATTTAGCTGCCCATTTATGCCGTCACGTGCTGATGCAGGCTATGCCTGCTTTAGTGGAACAGGATTTATCAGCGTTTGGTCAAAGCATTCAAGCGCTGCAAGCGCATGTAGGCGATTACTTTGCACCTGCACAAGGCGGCCGATATGCGAGTAAACCCGTTGGTCCCCAAGAGCTTTGTCCAAAACAAGCCACACCGATTGCTTCCAGATGTTGTAACACAGCACCTACGCGTTTACTCGCATATCGGCCGCCTTGTGCAGGTGCAAAGTAATCGCCTACATGCGCTT
>JANOHT010000020.1:0-6394 GCA_031406605.1 Methylotenera sp.
TTTGGTGGATCAAGACTTTGGCGATTTTGCGTTAGATAAAGTATTTTCATCTTGGATTGTTAAAAAAACTGAGTATGAGCAATTTTTAGATGGCGCGGATGAGCTTAGTTTAAGCAAAATTGGCTCATTTATACACTAACCAAGCTAATGGAGTAAGCGATGACAAGTTCCAATGTTAAAGTGTATTCAGAAAGCGAAACCGTTGCGCGGCTTGAAAGCGAGTTGCCGCATTGGGTGTTAGAAAGCGGCTGGATACGCCGCAAATATAAAACCAGCGGCTGGAAAGCCACGCTCATGGTGGTGAACACAGTAGGGCATCTGGCGGAGGCGGCTTGGCATCATCCCGATTTAACTGTTTCTTATGCATTTGTGATTGTAAAATTATGCACACACGATGCCAAAGGTATCACCGATAAAGATTTTGAGCTGGCGGCTAAGATTGAGCAAGTCATTGGCTGGCAGCCTGCTTTGGAGGCAAGAACGGATGGCACAAAAAGTGCGTTGGAAGGTACGCCGAACGAAGATGCGCGGTTTAAATATATTAAGTATGACTGAATGGCTACTATCGGCCAAAAGCCGCCTGTCGACACCAATCTCCAATTGGCCATGAAATTTAAAGTTAAATTTATGTGGCAACAACAAAACATTTACTTTAAAAGTTGCCTTAACCAGTTGTTTTAAATTAGCTTTTCTAAATCAATAAATTTCCACCATAAAAAAGCACTAATTTAAACCTTGCCAAATGCAATTTAGCTAGGTTACAGTCATACACAAAATGTACTAATGCTTTATCAAAGTTGTATTCACTTCTAATAAAAAGTAATAACAATAATGGGAGCTTTAAAGTGGCAACCTATTACCCACTCGAAACTAAAGCATTGATGCGCTTATCTAGCGTGCTTGCTTTATTCTATTGCATCCCCGCCTCACTTTCCCAGCAATTGTTCAAACTCATCGGCCTCAAAGCCACGCTATTCCATATCGACTCTTCCAATTTTGAAAAAAGCGAGAGGTAAAATGAAGCTTAAATCAACCATTATTTCAGCACTCGCAGTTGGTTTCTTACTCATCACACAAACTGCGCACGCAGATTTCCGCAAAGCATTAGATGCCTACCAAAAGCGAGATGGCGGAACCATGCTTAAAGAAGTGAAGGATGCGGTGGATAAGAAGAATGATGATGGGTTGATGTTGCTACTCATGGCAACCAACATGGATGCTGCAACATCAGATTATGACGAAACCACCAAACAATCAAAATCTACACTCAGAGCCATACTGCCACCACCTAAATGGGATGAGATGCGAGAGCTTCTGGTGCAGGCAACGAATAATAGTACGGTGGATGCTCAGTATTATTTTCTCACAGCCAGTCAATTCAGCACAGATTCAATCGCAAAAATAGTGAATGAATATGCCGCTAAAGACAGTAAATTAGCCATGCTTCGATTGTCAGAAGAAGATAAGGCAAAAGCGGGGTCTTCATTTGCTCAATTAATGCTAGGGCTAAAGTATCTTAACTTTACTACTAATATTGGTTATGGATGTTCTGATATTGCAGACCCAATTTGTAAAACTAGAAATGAGGCGAAAGGTTATTATTGGCTTAAAAAAGCGGCAAAAAGTTTTGAAGAAAATGGAAGTTCGGCAATGGGTGTTTATGCAGATTCTATGTGCGATCTTTTTCAGCACGAATCACAATTTAACAACCCTGCAGGGCTTAGGCAGGCTTATTTATGGTGCGTAATGGGAGTAAATTCAGGCGGGCAAACCTCTATGCGTTCGCTTAATATCATGCATAATTCAGGCAAGATCAAGATTGCCGCACCTGAACTAGATGCTGTCTGGAACGATGAAAAAAAACGAAATGCCATACTGTTTCCAACTGAACTTAAAGAGTTACCTGCATGGATTATTGAAGCTAGACACAAGTTGAGTAAAGAGGATGTTCCGCAAATCAGCTTCTCTTTCCAGGGGTATATGCCTTATAAGTTAGATGTTTATAAAAACGGCCGCTTAGAAATTCTTAACAACCTTAATTCAGACACAATTCAAGCAGAGAGTGTGTACTATAAAAAAGTATCCCCAAGGTTGATAAAAGTATTTTTAACTGACCTTAAAAAAACGGGATTTTATAAATGGCCATTATCGCAATTTGCTACGAGCTCTGGGTTTTGTGATATGAACTGCAATGCAACAGGTGTACAAATTACAGTAAGAAATGGTACGAATATTCATAGATTAGCTCTTGTGTCGAGTAGCGACAATAAAGGTATTGATGGTGGAAATATATCCATTCAGCGAATGGCTAAAATTAAAATGCTGGTTGAAAAATATTTTCCTACCAAACAATTACGGATTGAATTAGGCAACTCTAAAAAAATTAAACAACAAATGCTAGAACTTGATAATCAGTGGCAACTTATTGAAAGAAAGGTAAATTAATATGACTATTAAACTTCTTTTTCCAACTTCAAAGAACGCTCCTGATTGAGAGGGAGGGTATGCTTGGGTCGGAGAAACAATTACAAATCCAAACTATGATAGTAGGTATGATCCATTTAGTCTAGATTACTTGGGAAATGTTAATCCAGCATTCAAATATCCTCAAACTAATGATTATGCTGGATATAAATTCCTTCCTAAAAATTTAGATATTGTCCCAAATGGCTATAAAGAAGCATATATGGGTGATGTAAATGACGTCAAATTTCAGGGTATAGGAATGGGGGTTGATGATCTCATTGCAACTAAAGATTGGATTAAGAATCCTGCTTTGGGCTTGTCAGTTGATCAAAATAAAGTCCAACTTGCTCTAGAGCAGTGGAAATATGTGATTGATTTAAGCACTGCTAATTACGCAATTAGTTTTGCATATTCAACAGGCACAAATTTACCTACTGCTTCGTCTGGAGTAACTTACGTTGGAGCAAATAACCGTGCAAACGAGTTTGTCATTTTCTTTAATAGTAATTTGGCAGCAGATACTGGACCTTTGAATGTAAACACAGCAAATTTATCAATCGGCACTTGGGGCGGCTGGACTGCTATGCACGAATTGGGGCATGTTTTGGGGCTTTTACACCCAGAGCCTGGAATATC
The DNA here is from genome assembly GCA_031406605.1 of Methylotenera sp. Taxonomy (GTDB): domain Bacteria; phylum Pseudomonadota; class Gammaproteobacteria; order Burkholderiales; family Methylophilaceae; genus Methylotenera. The sequence continues at coordinate 3,103 of JANOHT010000020.1, forward strand.
GGAATCTGATGATTTGAGGTTTACTATTATGGCTTATCCTAGACATTTTGATACAGGTAGAATTGCCCTCACACCTGGTATGGACGATATTGCCGCTCTACAAGCCCCTGGCAAGTTTGGTCAAAGCAAAGCCCAGGATGGCAACACTAATTATGTATTTGGTCAAGGTAGCGTAGATTTAGGCCATGGCAATTTACTTGCTGGCGTGATAGGTGCCAACCTTAACAAATACGTGATGACCATGTGGGACAGACCCACCACCACAGACCCCTTGACTGGCAAGGTAGATACTGCGGGCGGCATCGATACCATAGATGCAAGTAGCTTAGCCACTAAAACCTACATCGATTTACGCGCTGGCCACTTTAGTGCTATAGGCACCGATATTAACACTCCGCTTGCCGATGGCGATAATGGCAACACCGATTACAACGTTGGTATTGCCAAAGGCGCCGAGATTGAAAACGCCAAAGGCGGTGCTGTGGATGACTACATTCGTGGCAATGACTTAGCCAATGTGCTAGAAGGCAACGGCGGCAACGACACCCTGCAAGGCGGAGTAGGCAATGACACATTAGACGGTGGCAGTGGCTTTGATACCTATATACTCGAAGGCCTGTTTAAGATGGCGACCATCAAAGACAATGACGGCCAAGGCAGCATTACTTTAGACAGCCACGCCATATTCGGCGCAAGTAGACAAATACTCCAAGACATCTACCATGACGAAGGGCCAGGTAAAAAGAACTACATCAAACTTAGCGATGGTGGCTTACTGGTGGCAGGTGCGGGAGGAGAACAAAACATCTACATTCAGCAATGGAATAGCAATAACCTAGGTATTAGCTTGAGTGGCGAAGTTGCCACGCCCACAGGCAACGTCATGAATGGCGACTATAAAACGATTATGCACTATAAAACCTTAAGTAAGCAGGCCTGCAAGCCAATATCCATGAGGGTTGCAGAGCATCTATTTTTATTTAACCAAGATGCACAAAAAACACCAATCAATAACAACGAATGGAGGTTAGCCGCATGAACAACACGCTCAATAGACTTAACACGTTCAAATCAAGCTTGCTATTTGTAGCTTCAATAAGCCTGCTACTAGTTACACAAGTAGCTTGTTCTGATACTTCAAAGCCAATGGAAAGCCAGACCAAAATCGTAGAAAATGGAGAGCCTTATTCGCAGTTAAAGCAAGAAATAAAAACCGCAGAAATAAGCGCAGATAGAGACCCTCATAAGGATGCTTATATGGCTAGCTATCTCCTTCGCAAAAATGCAAATGGCGATATTAAACAATTGAAGCAAGCTTATTTGTGGAATGTTGTAGGCGATAAAGAAAAAGGCATAATGACCGCACCTAATCCATCAATCGCAGGCTTTGCACTATATACGATGCACAAAAATGGCGAACTTAAACAGGTTGACCCAAAATTAGATGTCGTATGGGGAGATAGAAGGAAAGTGATTAAGCATTTAAGCCAACTTAAACTGCCTGATTTACTTACGGATGTGAGGAGAGAACTTGCCAAAACTGATATGCCAATTTTTAGTGTCTATCGTTTTGAGGAGCTTCGCTCAAGTGAAGGGCATTTGATGGAGCTGTATTCAGATGGTCGCGTTAAGCTTAGAAATGACGGAACTTGGGTTGGTGCCCTACAAATAAAATCAACGCCTCAAGCAGTAAAAAATTTCATGGACGACCTTAAAAAGTTAGGTTTATATAACTGGGGGCAACCGAATAATGATTGGTTTGGAGCGACTATGTGCGAGTACAACTGCTATAGCTCTATCTTGCGATTGACCACACGTGATGGTGGTAATGTGAATCGTATATTTTTTAGAGGCATGTATGAAAATTTTAATGACAAACCTAATACATCTGAGACTTATTTGGCTAGACATGAAAATCTCGTGCGTATGGCAAAAGTTAGATCATTGGTTGAACAGTATTTTCCTACGAGTGAGTTTCGATGTAAAAACAATGTTATGAAAGATAGGATTGAAGGATTTGTAGAGACTTGTATTCAACGTGAAACTGCATGGAAAAACTTAGCGAAAGAGGAGAAATAACATGGCAATTACTTTTGATAACCCAACCAGCAGAAGCGCATATTCTTGGATAGGCGAATGGCAACTTAACCCTACCTGGAACGGCATAGACCCTGAAACCAAATATTTGAAAGACGCTGTAACAGGAAAATTTATTCCCAAAAACCTAGATATAAGCAAGCCACTTTGGAGAGAGGCTTACATTAATGACGTTAATGGTAACTCTACTCTAAATTGGAAACCATTATTTGATGCTAATGGAAATCTGATATTAAATGAAATTAATGCGCCAGTGATTGATAAAGATTGGACGTTCGCTTTAGTGGATGACCCTAAAATTCCTAATCAGAACGTAGCACCACCGCATAGCGTAGATATGGGTAAGGTGCAACAAGTTTCTCAGCAGTGGGGCAACGTCATAGATTTTACAGGAACTAATAAAAATATCTCATTTGCTTATGTTGATGGTGGGGGCAATAATCTAGGCACATCTTCTGGAAGAACTTACGTTGGTAGCGACGGTACACGTAATGTAATATTTTTAAATTCAGCTCCAGCCCAATATGATTTAGGGATAAAAACGTCAGATATTTCCTTAGGCACATGGGGTGGCTGGACAGTAATGCACGAACTTGGTCATGTATGGGGTCTTGAGCATCCGAACAACAATGCAAATCAACAACCTGAGCTGCTTAAAATGTCCATTATGTGGTATCCAAATCAAGATGGGCCAGGCTCATTCAATGACCCAATTGTCAAAATCCCCCTCACCCCGGGCATGACCGACATCGCCACGCTTCAGTCGAGATTTGGTCAAAGCCACGCCCAAGACGGCAACACCACCTACACCTTTGGTCAAGGCAGTGTAGACCTAGGTCATGGCAATATACTAGATGGTATTATTGGCGCAAATCTTAACAATTATGTTATGACCATTTGGGACAGACCCACCACCACAGACCCCTTGACTGGCAAGGTAGATACTGCGGGCGGCATCGATACCATAGATGCAAGTAGCTTAGCCACTAAAACCTACATCGATTTACGCGCTGGCCACTTTAGTGCGATAGGCACCAATATTAACACCCCGCTTGCCGATGGCGATAATGGCAACACCGATTACAACGTCGGCATCGCCCATGGCGCAGAAATAGAAAATGCCAAAGGTGGTGCTGTGGATGACTACATTCGTGGCAATGACTTAGCTAATGTACTAGAAGGCAATGGTGGCAAC
>JANOHT010000029.1:0-13432 GCA_031406605.1 Methylotenera sp.
ATTTGGCTACAACCGTATTCCTATCGTGTCATGGTTACGCGGTCAGGCAACGGAATCATTAGCGCATGCTGACAAAGCGGGTGAGATTATCACGCATTTGGGCGGTCATCCTTCTTTATCAATTGGCCCGTTGTTAGAAACACATAATCACGATATTGGCGATATCTTGCGTGAATCACTAGCGCATGAAACGGCTGCATTAAACGCCTATAAAGCACTGCTTAAATTAGTAGAGGGCGACTCCGTGATGCTTGAAGAATACGCGCGTGAAATGATTTATCAAGAAGAGTTACATTTAGGTGAAGTAGATAAAATGCTGCGTAAACCTGGTGATTTGTCTAAGTTTCATGCTTAAAATTAGCTTGTAATTAGGCACTAATTAAATAAAAAAGCGGCTTACAAGCCGCTTTTTTATTTAGAAGAGCTTTTTAACTGCTCTGCATACTTATCTGTATTTTGTTCATCTATTCGTTGGGCACCATTAAATCGTTTCGCCCAATAACCATCTTGCATATTTTCTACCCGTACTTTTCCGCCGCTACTGGGGGAGTGGATAAAACGGTTATTACCCAAGTAAATACCTACATGAGAAAAAGTGGATTTTAACGTGTTGAAAAACACCAAATCGCCAGGTTGCAATTCATTTTTTGGTACGGTAGTGCCTAGCTGGCTGATAGCTAATGCGCTGCGAGGTAAGGTTAAGCTGGTCGCCTGTTTAAATACGTAGCGCACAAAACCGCTGCAATCAAAACCAGTTTCAGGTGAACTGCCGCCGTATTGATAGCGAATGCCAGTCAGGCTAAGTGCGTTTACCAATACTTCGCGCGCACGTTCAGACCAGTTTTCTGGGTTGTCATCACCTGCAGAATTTACCTGCATTGAAGCTCGTGTATCAGGTATTGGCTCAGTTGCTGCGCATGAGGTGCTAATTAAAGCTAGCAATAAACATAGCAAATAATGAGTTTGGATTTTTTTCATCTTGGGCTTCATCTGGGCAATTATAAGAACTTAAGTGAAAAATGCAAACAAGGGCTATTTACCAACAAATTAGGCATAGCCAAACTTAACCTCTAGATTGTCGGTAAAACTAATAAGTCGTGGGATAATCCCAATCCTTATGAGTGAACAAATCATCCGCCAGGTTTTTGAAAAAAACGGTACTTTAGCCAATAATATTGATGGCTACAGTGAGCGAACACAGCAATTAGAAATGGCGCTGGCGATAGGCGAAGCGATTGAAAATAATACCCAGCTAGTCGCAGAGGCTGGTACTGGAACAGGTAAAACCTTTGCCTATTTAGTACCTGCATTATTAAGTGGCGGCAAAGTCATTATTTCGACTGGTACGAAAAACCTGCAAGACCAGTTATTCAGCCGTGATTTACCTAATGTGCGCGATGCGCTCAAAGTGCCAGTCACGGTGGCTATGCTTAAAGGTCGCTCTAATTATGTCTGTCATTATCATCTTGAGCGCGCTACAAATGAGGGGAGATTTGCATCGCGTGATGATGCCAAGTATTTGCACCTCATTAAAACTTTTGCAGAGAATAGTAAAACTGGCGATAAAAGTGAGCTTAATTCGGTACCAGAAAATGCCACCATTTGGCCGAACGTGACTTCAACACGCGATAATTGCTTGGGTGGAGACTGCAGCTATTATAAAGACTGCTTTGTGATGGAGGCCCGTAAACAAGCACTGGCTGCCGATGTGGTGGTGGTGAATCATCACCTGTTTTTTGCCGATGTGATGTTGCGCGACGAAGGTGTAGCTGAGCTTTTGCCAAGTGCAAATACTGTGATATTTGATGAAGCGCATCAATTACCCGATGTGGCCGGGCTTTTTTTTGGTGAAGATGTTTCTACCAGCCAATTAATGGAATTATCACGCGATTGCACGGCTGCGCATCTGATGCTAGCTAAAGATTGTATTGAATTAGGTAAGGCCATTCCTGCGTTAGAAAAAGCCGCCAAAGATTTCAGGTTGGTGTTTGCCTATGAGGGCTCGCGCTTTCCAGTGCAAAAAGCTTTAGTTCTAAAAGGTTTTGAGGCTGCATTTGAACATATGCAAGCACAATTAAAAGTCTTGGCTGCTGTGCTTGAAACCCAAGCGGCACGCGACCCATTGTTAGAAAAGTGTTGGCAACGTAGCGAAGCTTTACACGATTTATTCAGCCGCTGGCAATCGGCAGAGAATAATAATTTAGTGCGTTGGGTAGAAGTATTCACTCAATCTGTACAGCTACATGCAACACCTTTGAGCGTCGCTGAAGGTTTTGGGAAGCAACTTAATGCGCAACCAAGAGCATGGATATTTACCTCTGCTACGCTAGCCGTTAAAAGTGATTTTAGCCATTATGTGGCGCAAATGGGTCTGCAGGCGGCTAACACTGGCTTTTGGGAGAGCCCGTTCAATTATCAAGAACAAGCACTACTGTATGTGCCACCCGACATGCCAGACCCAAATAGCCCTAGCTATACGGCCAGCGTGGTTGCAGCAGCATTGCCGGTATTACAAGCCAGTGGCGGAAGAGCGTTCGTGTTATCGACTAGCTTGCGCGCCATGCGCGAGATTCATGCCTTATTAAAAGAAGCTTTTGTGGAAAATGGCATTGAAAGCCCATTATTGTTACAAGGCGAAAGCTCACGTACTGAGTTATTAGATCGTTTCCGCAAGTTAGGCAACGCAGTTCTGGTCGGCTCACAAAGCTTCTGGGAAGGTGTCGATGTGCGTGGCGAGGCCTTAAGTGTAGTTATCATTGACAAGCTCCCATTCGCACCACCAGATGATCCTGTGTTATCCGCACGGGTTGATAAATTAAATGCTGAAGGCAAAAATGCCTTTATGGAATATCAGTTACCTTACTCTGTGATTACCTTAAAGCAAGGCGCTGGCCGGCTGATTCGCGATGAAAATGACCGCGGTGTACTGATGATTTGCGACCCGCGATTGATTAGTAAGTCTTATGGTAAAAAAATCTGGCAAAGTTTGCCACCGTTTAAAAGAACTCGAGTTTTGAAGGATGTACAGGAATTTTTTTAATAAATTAAATAACAATAAAGGAGTGATTATGTGGTTTGGCTTTTTGATTTATGTGGCATTTGCATTTTTTATAACTTCAACTCTTTGGACATATTGTGGAGCTTTGTCACGTAAAAAACCAATAATATTATTGCTCGTAGGTTTTTTGGTGTCTATTTGCGGTATTTTTTTAATTTGGGCCACAGAAAGCTATTCCGCAACGATAGTACTGATTTGTAATAAATTCTCAATAATACCGCCAAGTGAATGTCAGATAGATAAAGCATTAGGCGGTATTACAGTTAAGTTTATTGAGATAGGATTCGCTGCACTTGGTGCAGGATTAATGGGTTTGGCTTTTGATATTAAGACCAAAGATGATCTAGATTTACGAATAAAAACAGTGCGAGAAAAACTAGGCAAATTAAAACAACGAGAGGTGCAATGGCAGCAGAATTTTGACCAACTCGAAAAAGATCTGGATACCCTCCAACCATCAGAAAAAGTTAAGCGTTTTAATCACTTAAGAAATATACAATTATCAATTTTTGATGAAAAGTTGAATGCAGAAGATGAGGTGGCAATTTGGGTTTGAGTTCCTGAATTAATGATGAGTGGATAATTATAATTTAATTATGTACAATATTGCGTACATGTTTATTTAAAGGACAATCTCATGGACGCTATCACCTACACCACCGCACGTGCGCAACTCGCTAGTAACATGAATCGCGTTTGCGAAAACCATGAGCCATTGATTATTACGCGTAATCGTGAGCAGTCGGTTGTGATGTTGTCGCTGGCTGATTATCAGGCTTTAGAAGAAACCGCACATTTGTTGCGTAGTCCTAATAACGCTAAGCGTTTGATGGATGCGGTAATTGAATTAAATGCTGGCAAAGGTACTGAGCGAGCGCTTGCTGAATGAAGTTGGTGTTTGCGGAGGCTGCTTGGGAAGATTATTTGTATTGGCAACATCAAGATAAACAAATGGTACAACGTATTAATAAGCTTATTCGAGAGATTCAGCGAGAGCCATTTACTGGTATTGGTAAGCCTGAGCCGTTAAAGCATGCGCTGAGTGGTTATTGGTCTAGGCGAATCAATGATGAACACAGGATTGTATATAAGGTTGAAGCGGATAGCTTGTTAATTGCACAATTGCGTTATCACTACTAAAGTGTGCAATATCCAAAGCTTATGATTGTTTTATTAGAAAATGAATACGAACTCTCCGCTATTCGCGCACAAGGCGCAGGCGGGCAAAACGTCAATAAAGTATCCAGTGCCATTCATTTACGGTTTGATATTCCAGCTGCATCGTTGAGCGATTGGCTTAAAGATAAGCTGCTAAATTTAAAAGACAATCGCATTACCGATGAAGGTGTTTTAGTTTTAAAAGCACAGCAATATCGCACCCAAGAGGCCAATAAAAAAGATGCGATTAAACGTCTGCATGAAATTGTTAACGCTGCAAATCAGGTGAAACCTACACGTTATGCAACTCGACCTAGCTATGGTTCGCAAAAGCGCAGGTTAGAAAGTAAAATGCAACGCGGGCAAATTAAGCAGATGCGTGGCAAAATAGCATCTGACTAAATTAAACAGTTAAATTAATGTGAATTTATTAGCACTCGACACTTCTACTGAATACTTATCACTCGCCATATTAAAGGGCGATGAAACTTTCACATTTGATATTAATGCGGGGCAAACACATTCGCAGATTATATTGCCGCAAATTCAAGCATTACTCAATGCAGCAGGCGTTCAACTAAAAGATTTGCATGGCATTGCCTTTGGTGCTGGCCCTGGTTCTTTTACGGGAGTGCGAATAGCAGCAGGCGTGTCGCAAGGGTTAGGTTTTGGTGCAGGTTTGCCTGTGGAGGGTGTTTGTACTTTGCTGGCGTTGGCTGAAGCAAGCGGCGCAGACAAGGTAATTGCTTGCTTGGATGCACGCATGGGCGAGGTTTATCATGCGGCATATGAAAAAATTGCAGGTAGTTGGCAAGCAGTGATTGAGCCAGGGCTGTATAAACCAAGTGCTGTGCCTGCGATACAAGGCGGTGATTGGGTCGGAGCGGGTAGTGGCTGGCAAACTTATTTGGAGCAGCTAATCGCTATTTACGGTGCTCAGTTGCAATCTATACAACCAAGCCTATTACCTGCAGCTAGCGCCATACTTAAACTTGTGCAGCCAGTATTTGCAAGTGGAGATGCCAAGTCTGCCAGTGAAGCGATGCCAATTTATATCCGTAATCGTGTGGCACTTAAAACTGCGGAGCGAGAACAGGGTTTGCGTTTATGAATGCGATGTTAAAAACACCGAACGAAGCGCTTGAAAATCAGCATGCGGAGCAAAATAAAAAATATAAATTTCGTCCAATGCAGATGGATGATTTAGATGCAATTATGGCAATAGAGCCAGTAATTTATGCACACCCTTGGACACGCGGTAATTTTAGCGATTCACTCAACTCTGGCTACAGCGCTTGGGTATTGATGCTCGATAATCAAATCATAGGCTACGCGCTACTTATGATGGTGCTTGATGAAGCACATTTACTTAATTTGAGCATCGCAAAAGCCTACCAGAAACAAGGTTTAGGCCGGTTTTTATTGGAACATATGCTGCAAATTGCCAAAAATCATCATGCTGCCAATATGTTTTTAGAAGTTCGTCCAAGTAATATTTCAGCAATTGCTTTATACGAAAATATTGGTTTTAATGAAATGGCGATTCGGCGTAACTATTACCCGTCTGCGACAGGCCGTGAAGATGCGGTTTTAATGGGTTTAGCATTATGAGATTAGTACTGTGAGCTTAATATCATGATGACACGTGAAGATATGCTGCGTGAGCTAGAGCTGCTGCCTGTTTGGACGTTAAACACACCACGGTTGCAAGAGCCTGAGTCAATGTCAGCATTAGTGCAAACGGCATTTGTAGCTACGGAACCTATTATTTCAGCAGAGACTGTATTACAGGTTAAGCTGGAACAAGTTGCAATGTCACTATTGCCGAATGAATCATTACAGTCTTTAACTACAGAAACAGTAGCATTAGGGTTCGTAAAAGAAGAGTCAGAGATAGTTGAGTTAACTATAAAAGAATTTACATGCATTGCTAGTGAAGATGGCGATTGGTTATTTGTATTGACAGATAAAGAGTTGCAATCAGATGAAGCATTGTTGTTCCGTAATATTTTAGTAGCGATGCGCATTAAGGTTAAGCCAACAAATATCTTGGTAGCAACTAAAGACGTATTGGCGACGACACAGCCTAAAATAATCATTGCAATGGGCGAAACAGCGACACAGCGCTTGCTGCAATCAACAGAAAGCTTGTCTAAACTGCGTGGCAAGCTTCATAAACTGCAAGACGTTACACTGGTGAGTACTTACGATTTAGCGCATTTGTTAAAAACTTGGTCAGATAAGCCAAAGGTATGGGATGACTTGTGCCTTGCAATGCAAGCTTTACATGAGATGAAATCTACACGTCTTGAAGTCGATAAGTCTTGAAATCTACAGTTTAAGCACAATCTCCAAAGTAATGTAATCGATAAGATGTATCACTCGTTTTATATATTGATATTTCAAAAGGAATGAACATGCAGAAAATTTATTTAAAACTATTTACGGCCTTATTGGTATTAAATTTAACGGGTTGTGGATATAACAAATTTCAATCGTTAGATGAAGAGTCAAAAGCGAGTTGGTCTGAAGTGCTTAATCAATACCAGCGTCGTGCAGACTTAGTACCTAACTTAGTGAATGTGGTAAAAGGTTACGCTTCACATGAAAAAGAAGTGCTCACTGAAGTTGCCAATGCACGTGCAAAGGTAGGTAGCATGCAAGTAACGGCTGAAGTGCTCAACGACCCAGAAGCATTTGCTAAGTTTCAAGCGGCACAAGGTCAAATGACTTCAGCCTTATCTCGTTTATTGGCGGTGTCAGAAAACTACCCAAACCTAAAGGCCGACCAAGGTTTTAGGGATTTACAAGCACAGTTAGAGGGTACTGAAAATCGCATCACAGTTGCGCGTAACCGCTATATTGAAACGATTAAAGGGTATAACGTGGCAGTGCGTTCGTTCCCAGAAAATCTTACGGCTATGATGTTTGGTTATAAAACTAAACCTTCATTTGCTGTAGAAAATGAAAAAGCGATTTCTGCTCCGCCAACTGTAGAGTTTGATGATAAAAAATAGCGGGTATTAATAACCTTTACTTAACAATTTAGTAATTCAATTCAAGTGTTTGTTAACTTAAAAGCGAGCCTGCTCGCGTTGTGTGCGATGCTAGTGATGGCGTCGTACACTGCGCATGCCGAGCTCGTTTCTATTCCCCCGCTAAAAAATCGCGTCACAGATTTAACCCAAACACTTACTCCTGAGCAGCAAAACCAGCTTGAAGCAAAGTTAACGGCTTTTGAGCAGCAAAAAGGCAGTCAAATCGCCGTATTAATTGTGCCCAGTACCCAGCCGGAAGACATTGCGCAATTTGCGATTCGTGTCGTAGATGCTTGGAAATTAGGTCGCGCCAAACAAGATGACGGCGTGTTGGTGTTGGTCGCAAAAAATGATCGCAAAATGCGAATTGAAGTAGGTTATGGTTTAGAAGGTGCAATTCCAGACCTAACGGCAAAGCGTATCATTAGCGAAATCATGGCGCCCAGTTTCAAGCAAGGCGATTACTTTGGCGGTATTAGTAACGCCACCGATACCCTCATGCGCTTGGTCTCTGGCGAACAGTTGCCAGCGCCAGTTGCAAACGCTGGTAGTGGTCAAAATTTTGAAGGTATGCTGCCTATACTAATATTTGGCGGGCTGATATTAGGTGGCATATTGCGCGCAATGTTGGGTAACTTTTTTGGTGGCACACTCACGGGTGGCGCTATTGGCGTACTCGCTTGGATGCTTGGTGGCGGTATATTAATTGCTGTCGTGTTTGGTATTATCGCTTTCTTCGTTACGCTTATGGGCGCATCTGGTTTGGGTCAAATAGGCGGCTTAGGTGGCGGCGGATTCGGCGGTGGTCGATCAGGTGGCAGTGACCCATTTTCAGGTGGCGGCGGTGGTTTTGGCGGCGGCGGAGCCTCTGGTGATTGGTAGCAGGGGAGTGATTGATGTCATCTATCTTTAGTAAAGTATTTTTAAAAAGACTATTTAGGCATTTATGTGTTTTGCCTAATACTGTTAATCAGCATTTTTCACATGAGGCTATGCGTCGTATAGAAGCGGCTATCGCCAAAAGTGAAACCACACATTTAGGCGAAATCCGTTTTGCAGTAGAATCAAACTTACATGTGCTTGATATCTTTAGAAGAAAATCAGCCAAAAAGCGTGCAATTGAAGTTTTTTCAAATCTGCGCGTATGGGACACCGAGCAAAATAACGGTGTGTTAATTTACCTATTGTTAGCTGATCACGATTTTGAAGTGTTGGCTGATCGCGGTATTCATCATCATGTGGGAAAAGATGGTTGGGAGAGTGTCTGCCAAGAGATGGAAGTCATGTTCAGGCGCGGACAATTTGAGGATGGCGTGTTATATGGCATTGCAAAAATTAGTGAATTATTGGTGCAACACTATCCTGCAACCAGTGAAAATGTAAACGAGTTACCCAATGCGCCAGTCGTTCTTTAAGCTACTTAACTTTAGTTTAAAGTTAAGTCTATTCTTTTCAATCACGTTAACTAATGCTGAGGCTGCAGTTTCAGATATCACCCGTATTTATCACCAAACGCCAACGCTAGAAGGATTCGATGTGTGTTTTGGTGGCGGGTGTGCTGAGATTAAGCATGTATCGATTAGTCCAGATGAGTGGAGAAAGATAACGACTGTTTTTAACGCTACTTTTGCTAGTACACAAATGAACATTAGACGTTTAAATAATCAGCAAGTAAGTGCTGAAGAAGAGCGTAAAAAAATAGCAAATGCTATCGGGATGATTGAGAAAATTGTTGGGTTAAAAATTGGCACCAGCCAAGATCTTGCCGGCACATTCAATAATGCAGACTATCCTGGGCAGCTAGATTGCAATGATGAGGCGATTAATACTACAAGCTACGTGCGTTTGATGCGCGCAAACAATTTAATACAATTTCATGAAATTGAGGACATGCGTACACGTAATTTCTTTTTTACAGGTTGGCCACATACTACTGCGGTGATGCATGAAATCAGCACTGGACAACGTTTTTCCGTAGATAGCTGGTTTTACGATAACGGCAAACCTGCGACTATCGTGCCGTTTGAGTTGTGGAAATCTGGTTATATTCCTACTGATAGCCCATTAAGCCATTCACATCAACCTTCAGAGTGATTGGCGCATAACTCTTACTGACTAAACCACTCATTCTATGTAAAATTCGCTTTTTGATTTTTGCAACGATTAGAACATAACATGCGCGCCTCACAATTTTTTTTCAATACCCAAAAAGAAGCTCCTAACGATGCAGAATTAGCCAGTCATATCCTTATGGTGCGAGCTGGGTTGATTAAACGACTTGGTTCTGGGCTTTATAGCTGGATGCCGCTTGGATTAAGAGTGCTGCGTAAAGTTGAAGCGATAGTGCGTGATGAAATGAATAAAGCGGGTGCATTAGAGTTATTAATGCCCGCAGTACAACCTAAAGAGTTATGGGAAGAAACAGGCCGTTGGGCAGTATTTGGCCCGCAAATGCTTAAAATCACGGATAGACATGAACGCGAGTTTTGTTTTGGACCTACGCACGAGGAAGTAATTACTGACATTGCCCGTAAAGAAATTCGTAGTTATAAACAGCTGCCGCTTAATTTTTATCAAATTCAAACTAAATTCAGGGATGAGATTCGCCCGCGCTTTGGCGTAATGCGGGCGCGTGAATTTATGATGAAAGATGCCTATTCGTTTCATAGCAATTTTGCGTCGCTAGAACAAACTTATGAAACTATGTTTCAAGCGTACGGCAATGTATTTAATCGCTTAGGTTTAAAGTTTCGTGCCGTAAAAGCCGATACTGGTGCAATTGGTGGCGATGGCTCTCATGAGTTTCATGTGTTAGCTGACTCAGGCGAAGATGGCTTGGCCTATTGCGACACTTCAGATTATGCAGCCAATGTGGAGTTGGCCGAAGCGGTAGCGCCTGCGGCACGCAAGACACCTAATGAACTGATGCAAGATGTTGAAACGCCGAAACAAACTTCGTGTGAGCAAGTCGCTGAATTACTTAATATTGGTTTAGAGCATACGATTAAAGCCATGGCTTTGATTGGTACGCTTGAAGATGGTACAACACAGTTTCATTTGTTATTGATTCGTGGCGACCATCGCATGAATGAAATCAAAGTGAATAAGCTCGATGGTTTAAAAGAATTTAGATTTGCCACGGAAGAAGAAGTCCGTGAAAATTTAAAATGCCCACCAGGCTTTATTGGCCCGGTTGGTGTGGGTTCGCATGTGAAAATTATTGCAGATAGAGCAGTCGCTGCGATGAGTGATTTTGTCTGCGGCGCGAATAAGCCGAAATATCACTTGAGCGGCGTGAACTTTGGCCGTGATTTACCTGAACCTAGCTTGGTTGCTGATATTCGCAACGTGGTTGAAGGTGATGCTAGTCCGGATGGTAAAGGGTCATTATCACTTTGTCGCGGGATTGAAGTTGGGCATATTTTCCAGTTACGCACTAAGTATTCTGAAGCCATGAGTGCAACTTATCTGGATGAAAATGGCCAGACACAAGTCATGGAAATGGGTTGTTATGGTATTGGTGTTTCACGTATTGTCGGTGCGGCGATTGAGCAAGGCAATGATGATCGCGGTATTATTTTCCCCGCTAGCATGGCGCCCTTTACTTTGGCTATTTGCCCGATTGGCTATGATAAATCAGAGACTGTTAAAATGGCGGCAAATAAATTGCATGACGAGCTTTTAAGCGCTGGTGTAGATGTGTTGTTGGATGACAGAGGTGAGCGTCCAGGTGTCATGTTTGCAGAGGCTGATTTAATGGGCATCCCGCATCGTATCGTGATAGGTGAACGTGGTTTAGCTGACGCTGAAGTTGAATATAAGGCACGTACAGCGGCAGAGGCGCAGTCCGTACCTTTGGCTGGTTTAGTTGAGTTTGTACAAAACCTTACGCGAGTATCAATGTAGTACAAATAGGAAACATGCTTAAAATACTTCATTTTGGTTTTACCTTATTGGTTGCATCTGCACTTTCAGGTACTTTTTTTGCAGGTGCCTCCTTTGCTGGCTCACAGCTTGAGGAGCCATTATCAAATAGTGTGAAAGCTTTGATGCAACGCAGCATCAGCGACAAGGCTGCCCCTAGGCTCACTTTTGCAACGCCAGGAGAAGGTGATGTGTGGTTAGCAGACATGTCACAACGACTTAAAAAACGTATTTCAGATCAGGGCTATCGCGAGGATTTTTTACGTACTGTGCATTATGAAGCGACCCGTGCAGGTTTGGATCCGCAAATGGTGCTGGGCCTGATTCAAGTAGAAAGTGGCTTTAAAAAATATGCACTATCTTCAGTAGGCGCACGCGGGTTTATGCAGGTGATGCCATTTTGGGTACGCAGCATTGGCAACAAAGAGCATAATTTATTTCATCTCCGTCTCAATCTACGCTACGGCTGTACTATCTTAAGGCATTATATAGATATTGAACGTGGCGATTTGTATCGCGCGCTAGGTCGTTACAATGGTAGTTTAGGACGACCTCAATATCCTAATTTAATACTCGGTGCATGGCGTAAAAATTGGGATTACAAACCTAGTAGCGCTATTTTTGCACCAAAAAACTTAGATAACGCACCAAAAAATATCTATAACTAGGTTTCCCACGTTCACCTTTCCTTCAACCTGCTAATTTTGGCAAGTTTTCTTTTGTAGCCAATTAGCTTGCACATTATTTGCGCACTAAAGAAGTGACTGGCGCACTGATGTGATGCGCAAAAAGTTTACATTTTTGTGAAAATCATTCAGTATGCTGCTAGCGTTTATATGATTCAGGGCAAATTAACCCTGAGATATTAATAAATAGCTCTAAAAATGCCCTGCATATACCGCTGCCGTTCGCATCAACTTGCTACTCATTATAAAAATTAGGAGAACTAAGTATGTCGAAATTACTAGCATTGGCATTAAGTATTGCTGTATTAGGTGGGGTATGGGCATTTTTGGCTTTAGGACCATTAACAGGGATGGTATTGGTTTGGGCTGGCTTTATTGCATGGGGTTGCTATTTCCATACAGGTGGCGATGCTGCTGCGCTACAAAAAACAATCGCTGGTATGATTTATGGGGCGGTGATTGCGGGGGTGGCATTGGCGTTGGTGGTGAATAATCCAATAGGGTTACCTGCAGCAATTGCAGCACCTGTTTACATTGCAGTAACTGTGTTTTTCTTAGTGATTGTGGCAAGTCTCAATCTGTTATCTGTAGTGCCAGCCAATGTCTATGGTTATGCAGCAACTGCAGGTTTTGCGCTTTCAACTAACACTGCAGCCAGTTATGGTGCTATGGATTTAACAAACCCAACACTGATTGTTGCACTTTCAGTGGTATTTGGTGCAGTTTTTGGTATGTTGTCGGGTAAGCTTGCAGGCATACTCGGTAAATAATCGACATGCTTTTTAAGCATTAATTGATTAATAAAAAAACCGCCATGTTGGCGGTTTTTTTATTAAGTTCGTTATGTGGTAGCTGCTGCGTAAGTATTAATACCCCCAATTATATATAGTTGGGGGATGCGCAGATTTGTAACTCCACCATCACTAAAATGGTTAATCAATAAAAAAGCAAGATTACTGGGTGAGATCAATAGTATTGAGAAGCTCATCCCGTACTGGCACGCATTCTCGCATCCTCGCTTTGAAGCTTTAGAACGTAGAGCCGATTCTTTAAGAAAAGATTACATTAAAAATTTAGCTTCGGAAAAGAAATTACCAAAACTCAAAACTCAGTTAGAGGCAATTGAAATTGCATTATCTTTGCATGACATTCAAATAAATACGGAGTTGATCAGCCCAATCAAAACTCATAAGCAGAAAGCTTTTGGGCGATACGGTTCTATGACTCGTGGCATTTATGAATATTTGAAAGAAAATAAAACAGGCAGTACGAAAGAAATAGCAGAATTTATTTTTGTAAAAAACGAGCTTGAGATTAAGAGTATCAATTTTTTCGAGATGAAAAGAGCTGTAGGTAGCAGGCTTCGTGCAATGACTCGTCATGGAAAAATAGAGAGGTTGCATACATTAAAAGGTTTGCAAGAGGGCATCTGGAAACTACCCTCTTAAGGGGGGTGTAAATAATTTTGTGTAAACGTCATTTTGCAGGAAACTGCTATTTTCAGAAATGGATAAAAAATGACCTTACCCAAAGCTTTACCTAACGATTTAATTGATAGTTTATTAGCC
>JANOHT010000042.1:0-8061 GCA_031406605.1 Methylotenera sp.
AGTAATAGATGGGTTGTTGAGTATGCGTCTCATGTGGTCATCTGCCACTGCGCCCCAAACACCATCGGTACATAATAAAATAGTGTCGCCCTCGGCCAATTCATGTCTATCTGACAAGTCAATTTTAGGTGGTGTGTCTCCACCTAGGCAACTGTAGACTTTATGCCGATAGGGATGTGTAGACATGTCGCCCTTTTCAATCATCCCTTTGTTATAAAGGGATTGCACGATTGAATGATCTTCAGTGCGATACAGCAAATGCCCATCACGAAAATGATATAAACGCGAGTCACCCACATGTGCACAGTACAGCATGCCACGCTGCACCACCGCTGCGACAATGGTAGTACGTGGCGACTCAAGCATTTCGCGCTCTTGTGTAAGCTGATCTATCATGTCGTGAACTTGCTGGATATGCTCAATCAAGAATTTAGCAGGACTAGACAGCGTAGGTACCGCTAAACGCTGAAAAGCCTCAGTCATGGTGGTAACGGCAAGCTGTGCAGCAATTTCACCATTTTTATGACCGCCCATGCCATCTGCCACTACCAGCAATAGTGCGTCTTTACTATAAGAATAGGCTAATCTATCTTGATTATAGGGGCGAGGGCCTTGGCGACTATTTTGAAAAATAGTAAATTTCATGATGATGTATTCATAAGAGTTAAATCAGAGCGGTTTGTTTAAAATGCCAACGATTTTATTCACTAAGCTGACTTTTTTCTTAGTCTGTGGCTGTGTTTCCAGCAGCGCTTTTTGTAAAGAAAACACACTTTGTGGTCGTGCTAGGTAATCCAGACTTAAGCATTTGTCGATGAGTGCAAGTAAATTTTGCGAGTACATCTCTTTACCGAGCTTTGTTGCCGGTACTAAAAGATCATTTTTAACACGCTGATTTGCTGCAAGTGGCGAGGTGCGGGTTAAGCAGGAATACATGGTGGCACCTATGCTATAGATGTCACTCCAAGGACCTAATAACTTTCTATCGTAATATTGTTCAGGTGAAGCAAAACCAGGGGTGTAACTAGGTGCAATTTTTGCCTGACTTTCGGTTAAAGCCTGGCGCGCTGAACCAAAGTCTAACAATACGGGCGAGCCATCAAGTCGGATGTAAATATTGGCGGGCTTGATATCTAGGTGTAATAATTTTTGCGTATGTACTTCACGTAAGCCATTAGATAACTCGCCGAACACGCGTCGAATGAACTGTTCCGAAACTAAATCAGATTGTCCTAAAATATAGTCTTGTAGAGATTTTCCGCGTTCGTACTGCATTACCATGTAAACGGTTTCATTCTCACGAAAAAAATTAGTCACGCGAACGATATTTTTGTGGTCAATTTTCGCGAGTGATAGACCTTCATCAAAAAAGCATTTTAGACCATGTCTAAATAGCGCTACATCATCGGCATTAGGTAGCACGGTGGCGCCATCTGCGCGCACAGCGATGGAAGTTGGTAGATATTCTTTAATCGCGACAGTTTTTTTGTCTTTGTCGCGCGCTAGATAGACGAAGCTGAACCCACCAGAGCTCAAGACCTTTCTAATTTCATAGTCTTGTAATTGGTAACCAGCGGGCAATGCTAAATTTTTGGTTGTGGACACTATATAAATTATTTTACAGGTTTGTTTATTAATCTTGAGTTTATAACATCTTACGATTTGTGGTTATATTCAAGATGATAACCTTAAATATTTGTTTTTGACCCACATTATACCCTTCTGTGTTTTAAGCAATATAACGCGTAATTGTTTGTAATTAAAGTTATTTCTCAAAGTTATTTAAGCATTAAGTGGCTTGCATTTGATAACATGGCATCAATTTCAATACGATACATTAGGAAACACACATCATGACCTACAGCATGACTGGCTTTGCAGCCTTAGAACAGCCACTAGACAATGCCACGTTGATATTAGAACTTCGCGCAGTGAACAGCCGCTATTTAGATCTACATTTTAAATTAGATGAAAATTTAAGAAGCCTAGAGCCTACCGTTCGTGAGTTGATAGGTGTGCACTTAAGTCGCGGCAAAATAGAATGTAAAGTGAATTTAATCCAGCGCGCGCAAACTAATCAAGCCACGCAGCTTGATGAAGCGCTAATGCAGCAATTGGCTACCATGCAAACAAAAGCGCAGGTACATTTTCCACAAAGTCGAGTGTTAAGCATTGCGGATATTTTACGCTGGCCTGGAGTAATTCTGAATAATGCTTTGAGCAATGAAACACTTATTGAAGACGTGAAAAAATTAGTGAGCCAGGGTTTGCAAGAGCTAAATGCCTCACGCGCGCGTGAAGGTGAAAAGTTGAAAGCTTTGGTGCTAGATAGGCTCGGGCAAATTGAGTTGCTGGTTGCAAAAGTAAAACCGTTGCTGCCAGCACTTACCAAAGAGTATCAGGCAAGGCTGGAGAATAAGCTGCAAGAAACCTTGAAAACTATCGATCAGGAGCGCGTTTCGCAAGAGCTAGTGTTATTCGCACAGCGTATTGATGTAGATGAGGAGCTAACAAGATTAACTGCACACATTTCTGAAGTAAAACGTATTTTGAACAGTGATGCACCCGCTGGTAAACGTTTAGACTTTTTGATGCAAGAGCTGAATCGTGAAGCGAATACTTTAGGCTCTAAATCTGTTTCTGTACAAACTACGCAAGTGTCTATGGAGCTTAAAGTATTGATTGAACAAATGCGTGAGCAGATTCAGAACATTGAATAGTGACTTCTAAGATTGCACGGTCTTTGCTTCGGGCAATCTGCAGCGGCTTAATTGAATGTTTAGCTGGATTACCAAGTATTTAGTCAGAGAACTCTTACATCAATTTCATCATAAAGCCTCTGTGGCGAGCGAGAGTTAACTTATACATTTACAAGGGTTAAGTTAAATGTTTTGTTGATTAGGATGTTATGAAAAAAGTATCTATAGATTGTGAACTTCAATATTTTGCTACTGAACACTCAGATTTTGTCTTTAATATCCAAGCATCTCATCATGATTGGCAAGACATCATGGAGGAAAAACTCACCTTTAATCCTGATGGCTCTGCAACATTTGGTTTGGGGCATACTGGTCAAAATCGGCTATTAAGGCTGAGTAATATTGTTAATGCATTTAGCATCCGATATCAGGCGACGGTGAACGTGAATTACCCGGAGCCAACCGGCTATGAACCTGAAGTAAAAATCGCTGAGTTGCCTTTAGATGTCATTCCTTACATTTGGTCCAGCAGGTATTGTGAATCCGATGCCATCCTGAATCTTGCAAATCAGTTATTTGGGCAACTAGCTTCAGGCTATTCAAGAGTTGAGGCTATTTGTCAGTGGATAAGAAATAATATTAAATATCAGCCTGGAATCACTAATTCCATTACGTCTTCAAGAAATGTATTAGATGGCGGTATAGGCGTATGCAGAGATTTTGCGCATTTAGGCATCAGTTTTTGCAGGGCACTGAATATTCCAGCAAGATTTGTCACAGGCTATGCGCATTTCGCCGAACCCCCCAACGATTTTCATGCGATTTTTGAAGCTTATTTAGGCAATCGCTGGATTTTATTTGACCCAACTGCAATGTCGCCTGTTGATGGGTTGGTAAGAATTGCAACTGGTAGAGATGCGTCTGACACCGCTTTTAGTACCATCTTTGGACCGGTGGTCATGAATTATATGAACCCGCAAGTGACTGTAAGCTAATTAGCGCGCTAATCTTTATGCTGTGAAATTAGAAAAAATTTAATCTAGCAAGTTGACTTGCACATTGACTAACAGCGTAGGTGTTGTCAAACCCGGCCCTACAAAACTGCCCGAGACTGGTGGTACTGACTCTGGATTTCTGGCAACGGCCACTGCGATGTGTCGATTACTTGTGACTTCACCTGATGTGGGGTCGAATCCTTTCCAACCAGTGCCTGGCAAATAGACCTCTACCCATGCATGGGTGGTTGCATTTCCAGCCTCAGTAGCTGGTGCATGTAAATAACCACTTACAAAGCGACTCGCTAAACCAAGGCACCGACAAGCTTCGATAAAAAGTGTCGCATAATCTCTGCAAGAGCCGCTTCGCTGGGTCAAGGTAGTTGATGGAGACTGAACACCAGCTTCCTCTCTCATCTGATAACGAAACTGGTGATGGATAGATTGATTTAATTTCAATAATAAGTTGAAAGTTTCCAACCCTTTTAAATCAAGCTGCTGCAGCCAAATATTGACGTCATTTTGGTCGTTAAGAAAAATTGGCTGCTGAAAACTTACCAAATCAACTTGTTCGTCCACGGCATAAGTGAAAGGGTAATTGACAGCGTAATCTTCAATCACAAAGTCATAGGGTGTTAGCTCATAATGTTGAATAACGACTTCACTAGCAATGGTCAACTTGTTTGAAGCTTCTAGGAAGCTGACGATGGCTAACGAATTGTCGAACACATCACGCTGCCATTTGATGTTGTAGGCCGGTGTGATTGATAATTTAGAGCTTTCGATGCGAACGTCATGCCCTTCGCGTGGGCGTAATAACAATCGGTGATTGTTTAGCCACACTGAGGTAGGGAAAATATATTCCGTCAGATGTTTTATGCGCAATCTTTGCATGCTGTTATTGGCTTCAGAATCAGGTTAATCTGGTGCGGAATTCAACAACTCAACGCTAACCCTCATTTCTCTTGGGTACAAAGCGGGTCCGAACTGATTGAATATCGCTACATCAGCGGCATCGCGTCCATATGCAACCGTAACGCGCCCCCCGATAGGCTGCGGTTGGGTGGCATCGAAAGTGTACCAGCGGCCACCTACATAAGCCTCGAACCACGCATGGAAATCCATAGGCTCAAGCCCGTGCAAATACCCGACAACCATGCGTGCTGGAATACAAAGGCCACGGCATAGTGCGATACCAAGATGCGCAAGCTCACGGCACACCCCCTCGCGTTGCTGGTTAACTTCTACTGCTGAGAGCTGAAAGTGTATAGAGTTTGGGTTAAAGCGGACATTTTCGCGTATCCATGCCACCAATGCTGCCACTTGATCATATCCTGGCGTTACGCCAGCCACAATTTGCTGACCAAGGTCTATAAACCGGTCAGATTCGCAATACCGTGTAGGCAGTAAATAAGTAAGCACTTCATCTGGCAAGTTCTGCACTTCATCAAAAGGGGCGCCTGGAGACACGTCGATACGGTCGGAAGTCAGTATGTCTGCAGAAGTGCGTATCAGGAACTCACCCGGCGGTGCAATGAGCCGTTGACAAAGATTGCCATAACTATCGGTGTATTCAACGACCGGCACACTGGGATTTAACGTATAAGATTCACGTGCTATCCACTGATGTACGCCACTTCGCGGGCGTAGCATAAGAATAAAAGGCGTAGTCATACTTACGTCAAAGGTAATATCACATTTAGTTCTAAGCCACACAGTATTTCCCTATTATCAAATACGCACTTCATTCTATCTTGTTTAAATTGTGAGATAAGTATTATTGTCGTTAGTTAACCCATATTCACGTAATGTAAATATAGGTAATGTATATTCAGCAAATGTCTTTATTAATAAGCCTGCACTGTAATATACGACGATTATTTTAGACGCACCAAAGAAGTGCGTAATTTTGAATTGCTTTTAAAACTTAGTGTCAATATTGAGTGGAAAAAGGCCTAAATGAGGCCTAAATGACCATTAATACATCTGGCACGCACCTTGCATTAGGTTAACTACTATGGCTGCTATTAATTATAAAAATATACAACTCAGTGCATTTGACGAGTCATACGATGCAAAGCAAGGTGTCAGACCCGTGTATACACCTTACGCGAAGTGGCTTGCAGGCAAAGAGTTCTCAGAACTTGCACAAAAGTCACGTGATGCAGAGTTGCTGTTTAGACGAGTGGGTATTACTTTCGCAGTTTATGGTGAAGAAGAGGGCGCAGAGCGCTTGATTCCGTTTGATGTGATTCCACGCATATTAGCGGCAAGTGAATGGAAAAAACTGTCTGATGGTGCTTGTCAGCGTGTGCGTGCACTGAATATGTTTTTGAATGACCTGTATCACGGGCAGGACATTGTCAGAGCGGGCATTATTCCAGAGAGTATATTGACCAACGAGATGTATCGCCCAGAAATGCAGGGCGTGGACGTGCCAGGCGGCGTTTATGCACACATTGCCGGTATTGATATTGTACGTACTGAAGCCGATACATTTTATGTGCTGGAAGACAACTTACGCACACCGTCTGGTGTGTCTTACATGCTGGAAGACAGGCGCATGATGATGCGTCTTTTTCCTGAACTGTTCCGTAACTATCCAATTGCACCAGTCGAACATTACCCACAGCTTTTACTAGAAAACTTACGTGCTGTTGCCCCACGCGGAGCTAACGACCCTACGGTTGTGCTAATGACGCCGGGTGCTTATAACAGCGCTTACTTCGAGCATGCGTTTCTTGCGCAGCAGATGGGGATTGAGTTGGTAGAAGGGCGCGACATGTTTGTAAAAGACAATGCCGTATTTATGCGAACGACAGAAGGCCCTAAAAAGATAGATGTCATTTACAGGCGTATCGATGATGACTTTATAGACCCGTTAGCGTTTAGAAAAGACTCAATGTTAGGTGTGCCTGGCTTGGTATCTGTCTATCGTAATGGTGGCGTAGCACTAGCAAATGCTATTGGTACTGGGGTGGCAGATGACAAAGCCACCTATACCTATGTGCCAGACATGATTCGTTTTTACTTGGGTGAGGAACCGATTTTGTCTAACGTACCCACCTATAAGTTAAGTATTGAAGATGACAGAAAGTATGTGTTAGCAAATCTAGAAAAATTAGTGGTAAAAGAAGTGCAAGGTTCTGGTGGTTATGGCATGTTAGTTGGGCCAACATCAAGCAAAGCGCAGATTGAGGAGTTCAGATTACGCATTATTACTGACCCAGATAATTACATTGCGCAGCCAACACTCGCGCTATCTACTTGCCCTACTATGGTTAAAGAAGGCGTAGCCCCGCGCCATGTAGATTTGCGTCCTTATGTGTTGACTGGAAAAACAACTACCGTGGTGCCAGGTGCGCTATGCCGCGTGGCGATGAATGAAGGCTCATTAGTTGTAAATTCATCACAGGGTGGCGGTACAAAAGATACGTGGGTGTTGCAATGCTAAGCCGCACCGCTGATCACCTTTACTGGATGGCACGTTACATAGAACGTGCTGAAAACATGGCGCGTATGCTGGAAGTGACTTACAGGATGTCGCTAGTGCAGAATGCTGCGCAAAGTGAAGCGGCGCTTTGGGTGCCACTTTTGCATATATCAGATACGGTCAAAGAGTTTCACGCCAATTACGACGAAGTGAGCGCACGTAATGTGATTTATTACATTGCGTTAGATGAACGAAATCTTTCTAGCATTTATAGCTGTCTGCGCGCTGCGCGAGAAAATGCGCATGCTGTGCGGGTGGCGATGTCTTCAGAAATGTGGGAGAACATCAATAGCTTATGGCTGGAATTTCAGCAGATGGATGAAAAGCTGATTATGGATAATGGCTTGTCAGAGTTCTGTGACTGGGTGAAATCTCGCTCGCACCTGTTTAGGGGCGTCACATACGGCACCATGTTGCGTGACGATGGTTTTCGCTTTACTCGATTAGGTGGATTTATCGAGCGGGCAGATGATATGGCACGCCTGCTGGACGTGAAGTATCACCTGCTACTGCCTTCAGCCAGTGATGTAGGCGGCGCGGTTGACTATTACGAATGGAGTGCATTATTACGCTCTGCAAGCGCTTATGAAGCGTATTTAAAAGTCTACCGCGATGCTGTAATGCCTTTACGCGTCGCTGAGCTTTTAGTGTTGCGTCAAGATATGCCGCGTTCACTTCATGCATGTATGCATGAACTCACCATTGTTCTTGAACAGTTGAGCGGTAACGCGGGCAATGAATGTAAGCGTTTAGCCGGTGAGATGTACTCTGGATTGCGTTACGGACGCATGGAGGATATTTTCCGCAATGGACTACATGAGTTTTTAGAGGCGTTCTTGAGACAAAATAATCGTCTTGGCATACAGATTCAGCG
>JANOHT010000048.1:0-7620 GCA_031406605.1 Methylotenera sp.
TGGTACGATTATAATATTAACTCTGAACATATTTGCGGGCTGCTCATGTAAATTTCAAGAGGCGTGACGATGCGCGCATATAACTAAGCATTGATTGCCACAATTAATTAACGATGCGATGATGCGTTTAGTTTACAAACATATTTAAGAAAACAAACAAATATAGCGCCTCAATACAAAAACAATAAGGACAGATATGCCGAATGCATTAATTGATATCTCTGATTTACTGCAACAAAATAGCACTATTTTCATCGTAGTATCAGCCATTTTAGGCTTAATGGTCGGTAGCTTTCTAAATGTGGTCATTCATAGACTACCAAAAATGATGGAACGTGAATGGCACAACAACTGTCTTGAGCTACAAGGCAAAGAAGTGCCAGAACCTACCAAATACACCTTAGCAAACCCACGCTCTGCTTGCCCATCATGCGGTCACATGATTTCTGCACTGGAAAACATCCCTGTCATTAGCTACTTATTTTTAAGGGGAAAATGTCGCGGATGTAAAACACCAATTAGTGTGCGATACCCATTGGTTGAGGCACTGACAGGCATTTTAATTGGCTTGGTCAGCTGGAAATTTGGTTACAGCAGTGTCGCACTGTTTGCATGGATATTTGTTTTTGCACTTATTGCACTGACATTTATTGATTTTGACACGCAGTTATTGCCCGATGATATCACCCTGCCATTGCTATGGCTTGGGTTGTTATTTAACCTGAATGCTGGCTTTACTGACTTAAAATCAGCAGTCATTGGCGCGATGGCAGGCTACCTTATTTTATGGTCTATTTATTGGCTATTTAAGATTATTAGAGGTAAAGAAGGAATGGGTTACGGTGACTTCAAACTGCTTGCCGCAATAGGTGCTTGGTTTGGCTGGCAATTATTACCTGCAGTTATATTATTATCATCTGTATTAGGCGCGGTCATCGGCATTACTTTAATCGTACTGGCCAAACGCGGTCACGAGACGCCTATGCCATTTGGGCCATTTCTAGCGATTGGCGGCATTGCTGCGCTATTTTTTGGACAGCAACTCGCTGGCTATTATTTAGCATAATGTATTTTATTGTTTACATGCCATTTCAATGTTTATCATTGCGTTAACAGGCGGCATAGGTTCTGGCAAAAGTGAAGCCGCAAAACAATTTGCTTTGCTTGGTGTGCCTGTTGTAGACACTGATGCAATTGCACATGAATTAACCGCAGTTGGAGCACCAATATTAAAAGAAATTATTCAGAAATTTGGCACAGATTTTTTAACAACTGATGGCAACTTAAATCGCACAAAGTTACGTGCACGCATATTTGATAGTCAAGCAGAGCGCCTCAAACTCGAGGCAATATTGCATCCAGCTATACATTCTCGGGCACTAGAGCAGCTTGCTGAAAATGAAAAGCAATTTCATCCAGATTATCAAATTTTAGTAGTGCCGTTGTTATTTGAAAACAACCGCTATGGTGCAGTGGTAGACAAAGTCTTAGTGATTGATTGTAATGAAAGCACCCAAATCAAGCGTGCTATGGCACGTAGCAACCTCACCGAGGTGCAAGTTAAAGCCATGATGGCAGCACAAGTAAGCCGAGAAACTCGACTAAATCTTGCAGATGAGATTGTAGAAAACAATGGTTCACTTACCGAACTAGTCAATAAAGTTACTAATCTTCATAAAAAACTCATTAAAACTTGCGTTGTTAACAAATAAATTTCATAATCCAGCTTAACTTTATGATATTAAAGCGTTACTTTGAACTCAAGCCTTATTTTACCTTTGTCCATTGCGTTGTTTAAGCTGACAATTTAATTGTATATGGCAAGTTACGACTACCCTTTTAACGAGCGTATTCGCACTTTACTGCGGGTTGAGAATTTGTTCGCAAAACTTTTGCACAATGTAGATTCTGGTCACGAATATCATCATCACTGTGCACTACTAACACTGTTACAAATTTTAGATGTAGTAGATCGCTCAGAACTAAAGTTAGATTTGATACAAGAGCTTGATCGACAAAAAACAGCGATGATTTTGCTCAAAGGCAACCCTGCAATCGAAGCGAACAAATTAGATCTCATTCTTGAAGACCTCAATAATGCATCTGATGGCTTACGTACCGAAACAACCAAGCTTGGTCAAACGCTACGCACCAATGAATGGCTGATGAGTATTAAGCAACGCGCAGGTATTCCTGGTGGCGTATGCGAGTTTGATCTACCCTCTTACCATTATTGGCTAGGTTTAAGTGTAGATAGCCGCAAAGATGACTTTCAAACCTGGCTAAAACCTCTGCTCCCTATGCATACAGCAATTCGAATTATTTTACATATATTGCGTGGCAGTGGCGCGACTACCAAATTAGTTGCTATCGATGGTGCTTACCAACAGATGTTGGGGGGGGCTAAACCTGCACAAATGTTGAAAATTGAAGTCGCGAACAGCCTGACTTGCTTTCCCGAAGTGAGTGCTAACAAATATGCGATTAACATACGGTTTAATTCACTGGACTCCTCACAAAAACCACAAAGATGTGAAGGTGACGTTAAATTCGCATTAACACTGTGTAATTTATAGCATAATTCGCTATACTTTATATTTGGTAAGAAATTTATAATAGCCTCTGTTCATTAGGTTAAATAATTTACCAACCCATTGATTTACTAGCGAAAATATTGATGAATACCTCTAAAAAACGCATGGTTGCGTGTCCCAATTGCAAAAATTTAGCGGAGTTTTCACCTACCAACCCTTTCCGGCCTTTTTGTAGTGAGCGCTGCAAATTAATCGATTTAGGGTTATGGGCAAGTGAGCAATACGCCATTCCACAAGCCATTAAGCTTGATGAACTCACTGATGAACAACTCACAGAAGTCTCAGATAAGATGCTCGGTAATTTCCCTAATCATTAATTAAAAATTGATTTGAATTTATTATTAATTCGTCAATCACACTTACTTGGCTACTTCTTATTTATTAAAACTTAAATCAATCGAGTTTAATTATGCAAACTATTTCCCACTCTAATTTTTCTCGCACCTTATTATTGTTAGCGCTTGGGTTGGCAAGCATTTGTGCACAAAGTGCCGAAGCTACGTCTACAAAGGAATCAGGAACCAATAAAGAACTTGTGTCGGTTCAAAATTCTTGGGTGCGATCTACCAACGCGGGACAATCGGTAGGCGCTGCTTACATGACATTAACGAGTCCACAAGACGTTACCCTCGTAGCCATTGATAGCGATGTCACCAAAAATGTAGAGATTCATAGTATGTCTATGCAAGGCGGCGTGATGAAAATGCGCATGCTGGATACATTGCCACTCGCTGCTGGTAAACCGTACACGTTAGCGCCTGGTGGTTTTCATTTGATGTTATTTGATTTAAAAAAACCACTGATTGTAGGAGAGCCAGTGAATTTTGTACTTCATTTTAAGAAAATAGATAGTAAAGCTAAAGCTGACATAACGTTCAAACAGAACGTTAAAGTGATGGTACAATCATCAGCAGATGACGCCAGTGCTCGCTAGCATCATTAGTATCAGCATGCTTATAAGTTAGCAACCCTATTCTTAAACTACGTCAATTAACCTAAGTCCCAAAGACTTCGCTGCATCGCAATCCCATGCGCACCATGGCGCCTTGCGATGTGCAAGTCTTTTACTTGCATGCCTCCCAGCGCATATACTGGCATTGCGTATTCTTTGATTAAATCACTAAAAGCATCCCAACCTAACGGTTTAGCCTCTGCATGGCTACGCGTTTCTTTTACAGGAGATAGCAATACATAATCAAGTCCAAGCGCTGCAGCCCGCGCCAACTCTTGTTTGTTGTGACAAGAAGCGCCACACAGCATGCCGCCAGGCCTTGCCTGCAACTGCATCAGGTCTTGCCCGGAAAAATGTACTCCAGCTGCATGAAGCGCTTTAGCCAAAACCAGATCAGAATGAATAAGCACTTTAGCCTCATAAGGATTGGCTAATTCAATGACATGCTCAGCAAACAATTGTAAATCTTCAGCTGAAAGCTGTTTTTCACGCACTAAAATCATCATTAGGCCATTTTCTAACGCGATTTTTAATCTTTCAAAAAACAAATCTTCGCCTAGTTCGCTCAAATTACTAATTGCATAAATGGGCGATAAACTCAGTGCGCTAAATATAGGAGCATTGGCTGGCAACATGGGGCTAACTGTTACCTTTTCAGGATTTTGCCAACTAATGGTTTGTTTTTCCAATCCAAACGGCTCACCATCCCATTCAGTCACCATGAAAAAATGTAACTTTACGGTTTTGGCTGCACTCTCAAGCTTACCTGCATCATCGTACTTTGCCGCATAGTCAAACGACCGCGTGATCCATGGATAAATAGATTTGGCAACAATTCCCAACTCTTCTTGCAACTCACGCTTTAAGGCTTGTTCTGGCTTTTCATTTGATTCTATCTTACCGCCAGGAAATTCCCAATATCCAGCCCACGGCTTGCCAACTGGTCGTTCAGCTAATAGCACCAAACCGTTACTGTGCATAATCACGCCTACAGCTGCATAGGTAATATTGTTTTTTGCAGTGGAGTTAGTGATTTTACTTTGGGTAATTGGTGAATTTAGAACTAAAGCATTTATGGCTGATTGACTCATGAGTAATGAACTTTTTTTATTAGTTATTTTTTTAAAGTATAGCCTTACTTAAAGATTTTTTACCAGCGTAATCTCGCGCAAACTGATAAGCAGCACGACCACTGCGAGAACCGCGCGTATGTGACCACTGCAATGCCGCACGACTCGCTTCTTCATTAAACTCCTGAATACCATAGTGACGCAACCACTGTGCGGCTATTGTTAAATACTCTTCCTGATCAAACGAATAAAACGATAGCCACATACCAAAACGGTCTGACAATGAGGTTTTCTCTTCTACGGTATCACCAGGTCGAATCTCACCGCCTAGGTGCTGCGTTTCGAGATTTTCAGCCATGAATTCCGGCAATAAGTGACGGCGATTAGATGTGGCATAGACCAGAATGTTATCTGAAGTCACCGCCATAGAGCCATCCAACACTACTTTAAGCGCCTTGTAACCGCCATCGCCAGCTTCAAAAGACAGATCATCACAAAACACAATAAAACGCTCATTGCGACTACGTAACAAAGCGGTAATTAGCGGCAAATCGGTCAAATCTTGTTTATCTACTTCAACGATACGCAAGCCTTCATGCGCAAATTGGCTTAATAATGCCTTCACTACAGAAGATTTACCTGTACCACGTGCACCCGTCAGTAGCGCGTTGTTCGCTGTATAACCTTGCACGAATTGCGCAGTATTGCGCACGATCTCCGCTTTTTGCGGGTCGATATTATGCAGGTCATCTAGCTTAATCAAATGCGGATGCGGAATCGCCTCTAAATAGCCTCGCCCTTTATTGTGCTGCCAGCGCCACGCAATTGCAGACCAATCGGGCAAAGAAGGTGAAGCTGGCAACATGGTTTCTAGTTTGATTAACAAACTTTCCGCACGATCAATAAGATTACTGAAATCAGTCATTATGACTATAACAATCCATTGTTAAGAGCGATAGTCTGCATTGATTTTGACATAATCGTAGGAGAAATCACAAGTCCATATGGTACAGGTTGCAGTGCCCCTCGCCAAATCTACCCGTACTAAAATTTCTGGCTCCTTCATCACGGCAGAGCCCTGCTCTTCTAAATACGCAGCTGCCCTACCGCCATTCTCCGCGACCAATACGTCACCTAAATAAAGCTTAAGCGCATTCACATCTAGCTGCTCAACGCCTGCATAACCAATAGCAGCCAGAATGCGGCCTAAGTTTGGGTCGGATGCAAAAAATGCGGTTTTAATCAATGGTGAATGTGCAATCGCATATGCTACTTTGCGGCACTCCGCTTCATTTCGACCGCCTTCAATTTTCACCGTCATGAATTTTGTTGCGCCTTCGCCATCGCGCACAATGGCTTGCGCCAATTCAACTGCAACTTCAGTGATTAGATTTTTAATCACCAAATAGTCAGTAGAACTTGTTTCAATCTCAGCATTTTTCGCTTGACCCGTCGCCATTAAAATCAATGAGTCATTAGTGGAGGTATCACCATCCACAGTAATGCAATTGAATGATGCATTCACCACATCTTGAATCATTTCATCAAGTGCATGTTGGCTGATTGCTGCATCCGTCGCAATATAGCCCAGCATGGTCGCCATATTAGGATGGATCATGCCAGAACCTTTAGAAATTCCCGTCACCGTGATTTGCTGACCTGACAATACGATTTGTCGCGAAGTACCTTTGGCGACAATATCGGTGGTCATTATCGCTTCGGCTGCATTCAGCCAATTATCTTCTTTTAGATTAGCGATTGCAGCAGGCAAGCCGGCAATCACTTTATCCACGGGTAAAGGCTCTAAAATCACCCCCGTTGAAAACGGCAGTACTTGTTGCGGATGAATATTAAGTGATGCAGCCAATGCTTCACAGGTTAAAGCTGCGCGCTGCAATCCATCTTCGCCCGTGCCGGCATTGGCACACCCAGTATTCACCAGTAAAGCGCGTATCGGTTGGTTGCTTGCTAAATGCTCTTTGCATAGCAATACTGGCGCGGCGCAAAATTGGTTCTTAGTAAATACACCTGAAACGCTAGTCCCTTCCGAAAGGGTAATTACCAGCACATCCTTACGGTTTGGCTTACGCACATACGCCTCGGCAAAACCGAGCTTAACGCCTTTGATTGGTAATAATGCATGTGCTGCAGGCGCAGTTAAATTAACGGGCATAGATTAACTTCCTATTTGATTTTTTATATGAATTTGTTATTAAGCACGACGCCAAATAGTTTCGCCTTGAGGCGAATCTTCTAAGATAATACCAGCGTCAGCAAGCTCTTTACGGATGCGGTCCGCTTCGGCAAAGTTTTTAGCTTTTTTTGCTTCAATTCTTAACACAATCAGCTCATCGATTTCTAAGCCTGCTGATCCTGAGGTTAAATTAGCTGGATGGAATGTATTATCATTATCGAAAAGTGCTGGTTCTAATATTTGAGGTGCACCTTGTAAATACTCACTTGGGTTACGCTGCAACAAACCAATAACCTTAGCTAGACTTTTTAACAAATTAGCTGTTGCAGCAACTTTTGTTTTATTAACTTCATTCGCCAAATCAAACAGTACCGCCATTGCTTCAGGTGTATTAAAGTCATCGTCCATTGCAGCCTTAAAACTAGCAGCTTGTGGCTGTTGCCAATCAATTTGAGAGTCCACAATTTCAAAACCACGCAATGCAGTATAAAGCCTGGTCAGTGCCGCTTTGGCATCATCTAAATGTTTATCAGAATAATTTAATGGACTACGATAATGTGCGCGTAAAATAAAGAATCGCACCACTTCCGCATCGTATTTTTCCAATACTGTGCGAATCGTAAAAAAATTGCCTAATGATTTAGACATTTTCTCATCATCCACGCGCACAAAACCGTTATGCATCCAGTAATTTACCATTTGGCAGGTTTTGCCATCATGGCTATGCGCCGCTTCAGATTGCGCTATTTCATTTTCATGATGCGGGAATTGCAAGTCCTGCCCGCCGCCATGAATATCAAAATGCTGACC
>JANOHT010000053.1:0-2581 GCA_031406605.1 Methylotenera sp.
GTCAATCCACCAGCACTACCGCTGCCAGCAGCCACCTCAATGCAGGCGGCAACATCAACATTAACGCCAAAGGTGCAGGCCAACAAAGCGACATCAACATCATTGGCAGCCAAACCACCGCAGGCCACAACGTCACCCTAACCGCTGAAGATGAAATTAACCTGCAAGCTGCACAAAACACCGCCACCCTTAACAGCACCAACAAGAGCAGCTCTGCCAGCATAGGCGTGAGTGTGGGCTTAGGTAGTGCAGGTGGTGTATCAGGCAACCTAGCCTTTAACCGCAGCCGTGGCAGCGCCAATGGCACGGACATCACTTACACCGAAACCGTTGTACAAGGTGGCAACAACGCAGGGGATAAAGTCACCCTTAACAGCGGCACAGACACGAACATCATCGGCAGCCAAGTCATCGGTAACCGAGTGGTGGCCAATGTAGGTACTAACCCACTCACAGGCGGCAACCTCAACATCATCAGCCTGCAAGACAGCAGCACTTATTCTGACAAACAAAGCAGCAGTGGCGCAAGCATTAGTATCAGCCCCACAGGCATACCCACAGGCGGCAGCATCAGTGCCAGCAACAGCCGCATTAAATCTAATTATGCCAGTGTGAACGAACAAGCAGGCATCATGGCAGGTGATGGCGGGTTTCAGGTGAATGTAGCGGGCAATACCAACCTCACAGGCGCGGTAATAGCCAGCACAGATGCAGCGATTAAAAATAATTTGAATAGCTTGACCACGCAAACGCTGACTACCGCTAATATTGAGAATAAAGCTGAGTTTAAAGCAGATGCCATGGGTGTTTCTGTGGGTATGGGTAACGAGTCTGGTATCCCCACTCTCTCAGGTGCTGGTGTAGGATCTGATAGTGGAGATACTAAAAGCGTAACCATTAGCGCCATTAGTGGCGGCACGGTCAATATCACCTATAGTAACCAACAAGTTGCATTGACTGGCAAAGACAGTGTACTTACCGTTGCAACCCTTAACCGCGATGTTAAAGTCAATGAAAACGGTGAGGCGTTAGATAGCCAAGGTAACAGCACCGCGAATACCATTACCCCAATATTTGATGCAGAAAAAGTAGCGCAAAACATTGAAGCGCAGGTGCAAATAACCCAGGCATTTAGCCAACAGGCGCCTATCGCTTTAGCCACTTTTGCTGTTGATAAAACCAAGCCACATCAAGATGCTCAGAAAGTGGTGAGGGAAACAGAAGCGTTATTAGCCAATGCAAATAAACTAGATGCAAGCCAGTCGGCTTATAAAGCAGAGTTGCAAAATACAATTAATGAAGCCTATGAAATAATAGCTGAAACACAATCTGATTACGATAACTGGAAAGAAAATGGCAGTTATCGTATTGCCAGCAACATCATCATTGCAGCAATTGGCGGTGGCACATCTGGCGCAATAAGTGCTGTTAGCAAAGAATCATTGTCTTGGGCAGCAGATCAAATGCGCCAAGCCATGATTGAGGATTCGATGAAGTTTCCAGGCGTAATTGGTACAGATGGCAAATCGCTAAGCAATATTTCAGGTGAAAGTGTTGGCGTGAATGGCGACAACACTAAGGTCGCTGGAGGTAGAATTGTTTTGGCTGAATTGTGCGACAAAGGCAGATGTATTGTAGATAAATCTACAATTAGCGGGTATGTTGAAGATGCAGACGGCAAGGTAAAACTAACCATGGCTCTTGATGAATTAAAAGCACTTCCATTGTATGAGGATTGGCGTAGTCCATTAGGTGGACACCAAGGTGACCAAGGTCAAATAGCTATACCAGGTATTCAGTTCAATTATGCGGCTGACTCATTCTGGGACAAATTGTCTGAAGCTTATTCCGGCACACACGACACATTAAATAGTTTTATTTGGTATGACGAATTAGGGAATGGTAAGAATTTGGATGGGACAATAATTGGTAAAATTGGGGAGGTTACGAATATAACAAATGTACCTGTGGCCACTCCATTTGCGTTAAGTGTATTGTTACCACCTGAAGTGTGGAATGCTGTATTTACTTTAATCAAATCTAGAAATTAGGATAATCAAATGAAGTCTTTGTTAATGTTCTTTTTATGTTTGACCTTATGTAGTTGTTCGCTAACTGGAAAAGGATGGAAGTTCGCATCTGAAACACAAAGTAATAAAATAACTAGCTCTGCCATTTGTATTAAAATCAATGGGGTAAAATCAATGGGGTCAGTCTCGATTGATTTTAACTGTTTGATTATTATCAATTTATAACCTATATTGCTAGTCCATTAACCATTAAAATACTGATAAAATAACGACCACAATGCGCCTCCGCTACTGCTACCATTTACAAATAGAACGGCGCTGTCGCCAAAGCGGCGTTACAACCACTGGCACTATTGATAACAGCGCACTCAATGGGGTTGCTGGTGAAATACAAGCGGCAGGCAGCGCTAGTTTAATATCAGCAAGCCTTAACAACCACCAAGGTCATTTAAGCGCAGGCAACACCCTAACAGTAACCACTGTGCAAGGGCTGGATAATAGCCAGGGCTTAATTGCGGCCAATCAACAGCTTGCAGTTTTGGCTGCCAATA
>JANOHT010000118.1:0-4144 GCA_031406605.1 Methylotenera sp.
GTTGCATGTCTTTAAATGCTGGTGCACAAATAGTAATCCCAAACGGCAAGCCATTCTCTTGAAAACCAGTGGGCACGGCGGTTGCCGATAAATCCAGCAAATTCATAAAGTTGGTGTAATAACCCAAGTTAGAGTTGCAAACCACAGGTGCGGCATTAACTTCGGCAATTTTATAAATAGTGCCAGCCGTTGGAGTGACCATCACGTCAATATCGTTCCAAACGGCTTCTGATGTGCGTTGTAATGCTTTTAGCTTGTAATAAGCATTGAAAGTATCAACAGCATTAAATTTAACCGCACCGCCGATAATCAGCTTCGTCACAGGAAAAATTGCATCAGGATTTGCTTCAAAAAATTCACGTATTGCAGCATAGCGTTCCGCCACCCAAGGGCCTTCGTACAACAAGCGCGCAGTTTCTAAAAATGGCTGAAAATCAATTTCAACAGCTTTACCGCCAATCGCTTCTAGCTGCTTGATTGCTTGTTGAAAAAGCGTTGGCGTTTCAGGATTATCAAAAAAAGCGAGTTGCTCTAGTTTCGGCACACCAAAGGTGAAGTGACTAGATAACGCTGTGGCAGTAGTGCCTGCTTTACGCGAATATGCATCTTCTGCATCAAAGCCTTGAGCACTCTCCAGCACCGTTGCTGCATCTGCAGCTGTTAAAGTAAAGATAGAAACACAATCTAACGTGCGACAGGCCGGTACGACACCATGTGTACTTAATAAACCACAGGTTGGCTTATGCCCTACCAAGTTATTAAATGCAGCAGGCACGCGCCCTGAACCTGCAGTGTCTGTGCCCAAGCTAAAACTCGCCATACCTAACGCTACCGCTACTGCAGAACCAGCGCTGGAACCGCCTGAGATATATTCAGGATCAAAACTATTTTTAACTGCGCCATAAGGTGAGCGTGTGCCTACCAGGCCAGTAGCAAACTGGTCTAAATTAGTTTTGCCGATTGGAATCGCACCTGCATCAATCAGATTTTGTACTACTGTAGCGCTTTTGGTGGGCGTGTAAGCATATTCTGGGCAAGCCACAGTGGTGGGAATATTCGCTAAATCAATGTTGTCTTTAATTGCAAATGGGATGCCGTATAAAGGTAAGTTTGCAATGTCTTGGCCTTCTAGTTTTTGTGCATAGGCCAGCATTTCATCAAGTGTCAATCTTTGAATCCATATGTTTCGGCTATTTTCGTCGCCTATCTCGACATCCAATTGTTTGACTAGGTCGCTAGGTGAGAGCTCGCCTGATAGATACAAATTACGTAAGTGGGATATTTGTAAGTCCATGTTACTTTGCTCCCTTTACTTCATTAGCGTCTTCACTAGACGCAATAATGATTAAATTCTGACCTGCAGAAACTGCTATGCCTTCATTGCATAAAATGTGGGTAACTATTCCACTGCATGAAGCAGTTACTGAGATTTCCATTTTCATCGATTCTACAATCACCACTACATCTCCCTCGTTCACCGCATCACCTTCGCTCACTTTGATTTGCCACAAATTGCCTGCCACATGAGAGCCAACAACTTGGCTATCAGCAGGTATCTCTAGCGCGTCAACCGTTGCTATAGACTCAACCTCATTACTATAATTTGCTTGGCCTGTTGCAATCCAGCGTTCGCGCTCTGCATCAAAAGCCGCCTGCTGCTTGGTTTTAAAAGCAAGAATTGAACTTGCTTTATCCGTTAAAAATTGGTTGTAATCTTTTAAACGGAAAGTTTGTTCTTCAATCTTGAGCTGGAATTTACCCCTTGGAAAATCCTCACGCATTTGCAAAAGCTCGGCTGCGCTCACTGGGTAAAAACGGATTTGATCAAAGAATCGTAATAGCCAAGGTTTGCCGTGTTTGAAGTCATTAGTTTGATGCCATCTATTCCACATTTGGATAGTACGGCCTACAAATTGATAGCCGCCAGGCCCTTCCATGCCGTATACGCACATATACGCACCACCTATGCCGACTGCATTTTCAGGCGTCCAAGTTCGTGCGGGGTTATATTTTGTAGTGACTAAACGATGGCGAGGATCTACAGGCGTGGCCACTGGTGCGCCCAAATACACATCACCTAAACCAAGCGTGAGGTAACTAGCATTAAAAACAATTTCTTTGACTCGTTCGATAGACTCTAGTCCATTAATGCGGCGGATGAATTCAATATTACTTGCTTGCCCGTCTACCATTTCACACCAGGGGGCATCTTTGCGCACTGATTGCATGTACTTTTCAATCGCCAACTGGGTGGCAATATCATCCCAAGAGAGTGGCAGATGAACAATTCGAGTCGGCACTTCCATTTCTTCAATGGCAGGTAACTCTTGCTCAGCCTTTTGCAAAAGATTGAGGAGTTGATTCAGAGGCAGCACTAAGCTCTCATAATGCACCTGCAAAGAACGAATGCCTGGTGTAAGGTCCAGAATGCCATTGATATTCTGCCCTTCTAACCACTGCATTAGCGCATGCACACGAAATCTTAAGTTAAGGTCCAGCACCAGCTCGCCATATTCAATCAGCAGATATTTATCACCCGCCTGCCGATAAACCACTTTGATTTGTGCTGAAGTTTCAGCAATTTCAGCCAGTATCGGGCTGTAATTTTTCGAAATTGTTTCCAGTGACTTAGGTGGCTCTCCTGCCAGGTTAGCGACCATAGCATTTTGAGCCATTTCCAATGCATAGGCAGCTTCCTGAGTGAGTCTTTTGAAGCGTATCTTGTCACCGGCTTTAAGTTGCCCCATTTTCCACAGTTCGGCTTGTACAATAGTCGCAGGGCAGACAAAACCACCCAAACTTGGGCCATCCGGACCTAAAATCACTGGCATATCACCGGTAAAATCAATCGCGCCTATCGCATAAGCATTGTCATGAATGTTTGATGGATGCAAGCCAGCCTCGCCACCATCCTGCCTAGCCCATTGCGGCTTGGGCCCTATGAGACGTATACCTGTGGTGTTTGAGTTGTAATGCACTTCCCAATCCGTGGAAAAGAACATATCAATATCTGAATCAGTAAAAAAGTCAGGCGCGCCGTGCGGGCCATATAGCACACCAATTTCCCACTGATGGGTATAGTTTGGCAGTAAAGTTTCTGTCAGGGACTTTACTAGATAAGGCACTTGATGTTGCATATCTAAATGCAGTACATCACCTACCCTAAGCGTTCTACCACCATGCCCACCAAATTGACCTAGTGTAAATGTAGACTTACTGCCTAAATAATCGGGTACATCAAAACCGCCCTGCACTGCCAGATAAGTGCGGCAACCAGCATCTTTAATATTGCCTAGTTTTAATGTGCTGCCGGCTTTAACTAAATGCGATTGCCACATTGAGATGGTGATGCCATCTAATGTTGCCACAATTGGTGCCCCGGTGATTGCAACCACAGCATCTGTATTGAATTTTAGTTTAGGACCAATCAGTGTAATTTCTAACCCTGCAACACCTTCTTCATTACCCACCAACTTATTCGCTAAACGAAATGCCAAATGATCCATTGGCCCAGAGGGCGGTACACCTACTGCCCAATAACCGATTCGGCCTGGATAATCTTGGATAGTAGTCATCACGCCACCATCCAACACATCTATGGTATGCGGCTTATATTCAAAGTTATTCAAGTAACGCGTAGTCTGTTCGCCTGCAGGAAATACTTGATCGGCTAGTACCTGGCGCAAATACTCCAGATTAGTCTCAATGCCACTTAAACGCGTTTCTTCTAAGGCAGCTTGCATGCTAATAACAGTAGACGCACGACTCTCAGCATGCACCAACACTTTCGCAATCAGCGGATCGTAATATGGCGAAACGTCGCTACCTGTTTCTACCCAAGTATCTACTCTGGAAGAGGATGGAAACTTAACCTCTGTGAGCACGCCGCTAGATGGCTGGAAGTTTTTATTGGGGTCTTCCGCATATAAACGTACTTGTATCGCATGGCCCCTAGGTTGATGAATATAATCATCAAGCGAATCTGTTTC
The DNA here is from genome assembly GCA_031406605.1 of Methylotenera sp. Taxonomy (GTDB): domain Bacteria; phylum Pseudomonadota; class Gammaproteobacteria; order Burkholderiales; family Methylophilaceae; genus Methylotenera. The sequence continues at coordinate 3,990 of JANOHT010000118.1, forward strand.
ACCAGCAGCGATACGTATCATCCACTCAACCAAATCTACACCAGTGACTAATTCGGTCACACCATGCTCAACTTGCAAACGGGTATTTACTTCTAAAAAATAGAACTCCCCCGTTGAGTTATCGTAGACGAACTCTACTGTTCCCGCTGAGCGAT
>JANOHT010000143.1:0-9176 GCA_031406605.1 Methylotenera sp.
CATCACGCCGGGTAAATCGTTATATCTAAATACAGGTGGCTGTTCAAAAGCGCCACTTGCGACAATCACCGCTTTAGCGCGAAATTTAGTGATACCGCCCGCTTCAACGACAGGAATCAGGTGGTCGGGGTAATATCCTGCTGCATAAGCCCCTGTACGTAACGTAATATTTGGCTGTTTAGCCACTTTATTTAATAAATCATCCAGATATTCAACTGAAGCTTTATCGCCAGCACGGTTATAGCCCAAGCTTCCGCCCGCATAGCGATTTTCATCAATAATAGTGACTTCCAAGCCTGCTTTAGCTGCTTCATAAGCCGCGGTTAAGCCAGTTGGCCCTGCACCAATCACGAGTAAATCGCAATGTGCATGATGCTTACGTTTAAGGATGCGAGGATAGTTAAAGTTCACGACACCCAAACCTGCGGCCTTACGGATTATATTTTCCCAGAATGGGAACAAGCGACGTGGCGTATGAAATGCCTTGTAGTAAAAACCAACTGGCAACAATGGTGAAATCGAATCAATATAGCTATTTTTATCTTTTTTAACGCCACCTACTGTATTCACCGCATTAAGTGCCATACCTTCTTTTACTTCAACAATGTCACCTCGCATGTTAGTGTCAGTGCCATCAGTTAACATCACGTTGATGTCATGATTGGCTAAGCTCAAAATGCCGCGTGGGCGATGATATTTGAAACTACGGCCTAATACTTTTTGCTCTGCTGCCCATAATGCACTGCTGATGGTATCGCCTTCGAATGCAGTAAACGCTTCACCTTCAAACGTGAAGTTTATTTTTTTATTACGATTCAGCCATTCTTTGGCTTGCTTAGGAATACGAAAACTCATTTACCTTCCTCCTGAGCTGTTTTTTCTTCATTTAGATTTTTTTCACTCATCTGACTTAAAAGATAAGTAATAGAGACTTTGTCCGTAAGCGTATTACGCTCAGCAATGAACCATGTGCCGCTAGGTGAGTGGTACCACCATTCTTTTTTATTGCCTGGCGCGCCGTTACGGTTATGTACATAAGCCGCCCACTCTGCGTCGGTGCAGGTATTTTGATCCGGCGCTTGCCGATACTCGCCACCGAAAATAAATTCGCTGAGCGGTCTGGTTCCATTCACTGGGCAGGTAAGAAGTTTCATTTCTTTTATTCCTATTGCATGTTCTTAGTTAATAGCGTCTTAGCGTAAATGAGCGACTAATGGCCAACTGACGCCGCACCTTTTTCACCGGTCAATTCGTAATCTTCAAAACGTGACAGGCGGAAGGAGTGAATCAAGTCTGGCGCACTATCGTTAGCAATCGTTGCCGCCATCGTTTTTCCGCTGATAGGTGTAGCTTTAAAGCCCCAAGTACCCCAACCTGCGTCAATATAGAAGCCCTCAATTGGCGTTTTACCCATAATTGGTGCAAAGTCTGGCGTCATATCTGCCATACCTCCCCATTGACGGACGATTTTTACATTGGATAAAAATGGGAACATATCGAGCATGTGTGAAGTGAGTCCTTCTACAAAATCTAGTGTAGAACGGGTCTGGTGCACTTCATACGGGTCAAGCGATGAGCCCATGACCAGCTCACCGCGTGAAGACTGGCTCACATATACATGCAGACTGCCAGACACTAAGATATTGTTTAACCAAGGCTTCATAGGCTCAGTTACGCAGGCCTGTAGTGGATGAATCACAATCGGCGTTTCAAGATCAACCATCTCAGTGATGCGCGGTGTAAACCCTGCTACAGCCGATAACACCTGTTTCGTTTCAATATAGCCTTTATTGGTTTTAACACCACAGACTTTGCCGTTTTTAACGTCGATACCCAATACCTCAGTATTCTGGAAAATTTCAGCACCGTAACGGTCTGCACCACGAGCATAACCCCACGCCACACCATCATGGCGGGCAATAGAGCCTGGCGCATGAAACAGTGCGCCTAAAATCGGCGCTTGGCCGCTGCAACTCATATCAAGCTCTGGGCAAGCCTTAGCAATCTCATCTGGCCCTACTACGCTGCTTTCTACACCCACATGCTTATTCACTTCTGCACGCCAGCGCATAGTGCGCATGGCAGATTCGGTATGCGCTAAAGTGAAGTGGCCGCGAGTTGAATAAAATAGATTTAGGTCTAATTCTTCTGAAAGACCTTCATAAATCTTAACGCTGGCATCATAAAAGTTAACGCCTTCTGGCGTTAAATAATTAGAGCGTACAATTGCAGTATTACGGCCGGTATTACCGCCGCCGATATAACCTTTTTCAAGCACGGCTACATTGGTAATACCATGGTCTTTAGCCAGGTAGTACGCGGCGGCAAGCCCATGTCCACCACCGCCGATGATCACTACGTCATATGACTTTTTAGGTGTTTCTAACGACTTAAAAAAGCGTGGCGCTGGATGCTCTTTTTTAAGTGCGTATTTAAGTAGTCTTAATGGCATTTCTTAACCCCATTCACCTTAATTTTATCTAGCAACTTTATTAAACTAATTGCTTTTGACTCAAAACTCACCAATTATATTTAATAAACTTTTTTAATCTGTATGAAACATGTTAGACGTATTTAGCCATAGGCAATATTAGGTGTCAATACCTTAATGAAACTTTTATTATCTTTATGCAACTTATGTTAAAGTAATATAAAATTAACTATACTATTTAGTCACTTAGCTTATTTGGAAACTAAGTATTACTACTAAAGAGTTAGTAAACTATATTTAGAAATGAGTTCAGAAAAATGAAAAAGACATACAACTTTCATATCGGGAATTCACCGTTGTTGATTTCTATACCGCATTCAGGAACGGCTATACCAAAAGAGATTGCCTGCAATATGACCTCGCACGCATTGCAGATGCCGGATGTAGATTGGCACTTAACTTTACTCTACGATATGGCTCAAGCTTATGACACATCAGTATTGTCAGCAGAATACGTCCGTTACGTGATCGACCTGAATCGATCGCCAGAAGATACCCCACTTTACCCTGGGCAAGATACCACTGGGCTTTGTCCAATTGATACCTTTGATAAAAAGCCGATTTATATAAAAGGTAAAGAACCAGATCAGCAGGAGATACGAAACCGTATTGAACAGTTTTGGCGTCCATATCACAACAAACTGGAAATGGAGCTTAAAAGAATCCACTCTATACATGGCATTGCACTATTGTGGGATGCACACTCAATTGCCTCGCATGTGCCGCGTTTTTTTGCTGGAAAACTACCTGACTTGAATTTTGGTACTGCAGATTTACAGTCTTGCGATGCGTCACTACAAGAGGCGATTGCAACTACGATGCAAAAATCTATCTATGCAAAGAAATACAGCCATGTTTTTAATGGTCGCTTTAAGGGGGGTTACATCACACGGCATTATGGAATGCCTGCTATCAACATTCATGCTATTCAATTAGAGATGAGTCAATGCATTTATATGCAAGAACAGCCTCTTTATCAATATAAGCCTGAACTTGCTAAAGACGTTAAATTTTTGCTAGTCGACTTGCTCGAGACCTGTATGGTTTGGGCAAGCCGCTATAAAAATAGAAGATAATAGTTGAGCTATTTAGTAAAATTCAGCTACTAATTTAAAATCAAAGCTTACCATCTAAACCCATTTGATAATATTTGTGCGTGATTTTGTCTTGGTTATCAAGCAGCCAGTCTATATCCGGTTTATTGGTCATCGATTTATGAATCGCCAGCGCTGTCGCTTTACGGTGGATATCAAACAGCACTTTGTGATCAAGATTTTCATCTTTAGTTACCATCGGGTTGAGCCACACTGAAACAATAATACCTAAATCATTAGCGCGTTCTTTTGGAATATCTCCTGCACGTACTGCATCTAATACGCCATTAGCAATGGCTGCCTGAACAGTACCCATCAAAATATTTGTGTACTTACTATCTTTAACTGTTACCTTACTTACCATTAAAGTGACTGGCCTTACTTGAACATCGGTATTCAATAAAGCAAAAACCCGCGTATGCCCAGCCACCTGATCACCGGTAAGCGTGGCGATTGCCGTGCCCACTGGACCATCTAATTCACCAATAATTATTTCTGGCTCTGCAGCTGTGCCTGGAGGGCCACCGGCAACTAAAGCTTCACCTGTACGCATTACAATTCGTTCACTCAAAATACTCTCCCATCTATTTAGTTAATCAATTCTTATAGTCAAATAATGATTGAATAAACCAATCTCATTCTTACAAAAATTAAGTTTATGCAAAAATCACTTTCTAAAAGCTATTTTTTATTTTACATTAACTATTATTACTACAGTTAAACTCTAATAAATATTTACGAGCCTTATGTTTAATTTTTAATATATGAAAAGACATGACGGTTTTACATATAAAGTGCAAAAAATACGACTTAATCATTTCAACATTAGTTACTAAAATGAATTTTTTACAAGTTTTGCTCACTCTCTTGTAATATGCGCTATGAAAAACATCTGTAGCATATTGAATAGGTAACGACATGGCATCAAAAAAAGACACTGAAAGTGTACAAGCTGACATTCCTAATAAATCGCTAGGGCGACATTTAGGCACAACGATACGCCAATTGCGTTTGCAGCACGGCTTAACCATCGCTGAGGTTTCAGAGCGTGCTGGCATCAGTCGTGGCATGTTGAGCAAAATAGAAAACAGCCTCGCAGCGACCAGCCTAGAAACTTTAGAGCAACTGGCAAACGCACTAGGCGTCACTTTAGCTAAACTATTCCAAAACTATAACTTGCCGAGAGGTGCTGCCCAGTTAGTTAAAAATGGCGAAGGTATGGAGGTAGTGCGCAGAGGTACGCGTGTGGGTCACACTTATCAATTACTTGCTTACGATCAAGGCCCACATAAAACATTCGAGCCTTTTTTAATCTCGTTAGAAGATGCAGGTGAGGAGTTTCCTTCATTTGAACATCCTGGCACTGAGTTTATTCACATGCTCGAGGGCAAGTTGGAATATCGTGTAGGTGAAGATACTTTTGTCTTAAATAGTGGCGACTCATTGACTTTCCGTGGAGAGATTCCCCATGGTCCAGAAACGCTCATGCAAACGCCCATCAAGTTTCTTGCCATTATTCATTACGATTCACCAAACCACGAACATTACGAAGATTAGTACAAGGACACCCGATGCAAAATAAGGCGACGGTAAACATCATATTTAACGAAGCTACCATGCTTGATATGCCCGAGTTAATCAAATTGCTGTCTGTTTTATTTAGTATAGAAAAAGACTTCAACCCAGATTCTACCAAGCAGCAAAAAGGTCTAGCGTTACTCATTCAAAATAATGCAAATGGAACGATACAAGTTGCCAGAGATACCAGCGGTAAAGTGATTGGTATGGTAAGTGCACAGTTAGTCATCTCTACTGCACAAGGTGCTGCTTCGGCGTGGATTGAGGACATGGTTGTTGATGCCAATTATAGAGAACAAGGCGTGGGGAAACAGCTACTTAAACATGTATTAGCTTGGGCGAAAGCCAAAGGCGCAACAAGAGCACAACTATTGGTTGATATGACTAATACAGATGCAATAGACTATTACAAGCACCTAAACTGGGAGTCTACGCAGTTGCAGGCACGTAGAGTATTTTTATAATTTATTGATGGGTGATTAACCCATCAATAAATCACTCTAAACTTTACATTTTTAAACTGTATTAAAGCGGCGCACGCTGTCCGCAGAAAAAGCCAACTGCATATTCTGGTGTTGTAAAAGTAATACGGCTGCCTGATGGGAAATAAAGCACATCACCAACAGTTGCAGTTACTTTTTGGCCTGTTTCGTCAGAAATAACAAATGTACCGTCTACAACTATTTTCATTTCTTCATAATCATAGTCATACACTAATGCATTACCTTTTTCTAAACGGAAAAAACCGGCACAGATAGTTTTATCATTATCTGCAGATACGAATGTATCGCCAAGCCATGCTGGAACACCAGCAACATTCATAGTCGGCTGAACATCTTTAATAGCCTGTTTTTTGTATTTAAAAGCTTTTGTAGTCATTGCACTTCTCCTTAGGGGTTGATTAAGTCATACATATTTAATCGTTACCCGCGGAAATCTACAATTACACCTAAGAGGTACTCACTAAGAAGGATGCTTTAAAGCGTTACAAAACACCTGTCATCATTACATATGATGTTAGCAGGAGCCTGAATTTACAATATATTATTGCCAAATAAGGCTTTGAGTTGTGAATATGGCATTGGCTTACCAAACAAATAACCTTGTGCTTGTGCACACCCCATTTGCGCCAAGAGTATGGCCTGCTCATTTGTCTCCACACCTTCGGCAATCAGACTTTTTCTCAGACTTTGCGACATGGAAATAATCGCTTGCACCAGCAGAGCACGATCTGGATTAATGGTGATATCTTGCACAAAAGATCGGTCAATCTTGAGTTGACTGACAGGAAAGCGATTGAGATAACTTAATGCAGAATACCCGGTTCCAAAATCATCAATCGAAATGCACAAACCCATGTCATGCAAGGTATGCAGCATCTTCTGAATATTTTCGTTATCATCAAGCAACAGACTTTCCGTAATTTCGAACTTAAGCCATTCTGGCTTGCACCCTGTTTCTCTCAAAATACGTTCTATCGAACCTACTAAATCGTTAAGAATGAACTGTCGGGTAGAAAGGTTTATGGCAAAGGTAAATGGCGTGACTCGTCCAAGATTCCATTGCACCGCGGCTTTACAGGCTGTAGAGATCACCCATTCACCAATGCCAATGATTAATCCGCTCTCCTCCGCAATGCCAATGAATTTGTCGGGCGAGATCATTTCCTTATGATCGCGATGCCATCTCAATAGCGCTTCTACACCTATAATTTCTCGACTTTGTAAATCTACTTGTGGCTGATAATAAAGCTCAAGCTCATCTTGTAGCAGCGCTTTGCGCAATGATGTTTCCAAACTCATCCGTTCAGATGCCCGAATAGTTAATGCTGCAGAATAGAACTGGAAGTTATTGCGGCCTTGCTGTTTAGCATGATACATAGCTGAATCGGCATATTTGAGAAGACTATCCACATCCTTACTATCCGATGGATAAACCACAATCCCAATACTGGTGGTGACAAATAGCTCTTTTCCAGAGATCAAAAATGGCACAGTAAAAGCTTGTATGATTTTGCAGGCAACATTCGTTGCATGGTCTGGTTTCCGTATATCTGAGAGCAGAACCGCAAATTCATCACCGCCCAATCGCGCCACAGTATCAGAGCTACGCAGACAAGCTTCCAAGCGCCTTGCAACTTCACATAAAAGCAAATCTCCAATCACGTGTCCTAAGGTATCATTGATTTCTTTAAATCGATCTAAATCCAACATCATTAAAACGAAATCTCGTTTATGTCGACTCGCTTTAGCTACCGCCTGATTAAGTCGATCTGTCAGCAAAGCTCGGTTGGGCAAATCGGTTAAAGAGTCAAAAAAAGCCAGATGATGAATACGGGCCTGATTCTCTACTGCCTCAGTCACATCTTGACCTACGCCAATCACAGCCATTACCTGACCATTCGCATCAAGCTCACCGGCTAAAAGGGTATGAATAACCCGTTGTTTTCCATCGGATGCTTGCCAATGTAAATCAACACTTTTATTTAAACCATTCGCGAAAACTTCCTGAATTTTTTGTTCATATTCTATCGCTGAAGACCCGCCGGGAAATTGACTGGGAGATTTACCCAATAAAAATTGAGGTGTTACTCCGTAATACTCTGCTTTTTTTGGATTGATAAAAATACGATGGCAGTTTCGATCAAAACGAACGATTGAGTTAGGTGAGTTTTCTATAAGTGAATGATATTCGCGTTCGCGTTGCAGCGTTTCAGTTACATCGCGCGCATAGCCCACTGTCCCGACTACTTTATCGTCAACAATCAACCTCGACTTATAAGACTCTATCCAATAATACTTACCTTCAGCGTCCCTTAAAGGACAAACAATACCCATGGGTGCTTCATTCTGCATGGCAGCCTGATCGCCATCTACATATTGCTGTGCCAGTTCTTGCGGAAAAAAATCAAAATCTGTTTTTCCTTCAAGGTCATGTGTCGTTGCCACGCCAGCAACCTTTGCATAGGCAGTATTAGCCGCCAGTAAATGACTGTCAGTATCTTTTAACCATACCATGAATGGAAAGTTATCTAGTAACGTGCGCAAGTATTGCTCACGCTGACGGAGTTGTAGTTCTGCCTTGCGCTGATTACTGATTTTGTGCCCTATAGCGAGACAGCTGGCGATTTTCCCCACTGAATTATATTCCGCAACGACCTGTACGATATGGCTAACTAATTCATCTGACCCATTTATCCATTCCAATAAAATATTATCTGTTTGTCCAGTTTCCATTACCCGCAATAATCTTTTTTTGTATTCTGCTTGAGATATATTAAGTGGTGACCAAACTTCATCAACACTTACATTGGATGATCTTTTTGTTTCATCGTTAATCGTTTTATCGTAGGCTGGGTTAGTAAAAAGCTTTTGAACATTGGTATCATACCGTACTAGAACATCTGGAGAATTTTCAGCTAAACTCCGAAATTCTTTTTCACTACGAAGAAGTTTTCTATCCAGGGCTTTGCGCTCTGTAACATCTCGCATCACGTCTAGACTGTATTCTTGGCCCTCAAATACAATGTGATTGCCTACGGCCTCGAAAATAATAGTTTTACCAGTTTTGCTTTTAAGGGTAATTTCGAATGTTTGGGTCCCAACGGTTCTGAGTGACTGCCAGTGGCTTTTCCACCAGTCAATGGTGAAAGAAGGCTTTATTTTTCGATACTCGGCCAATATTAACTCTGCTTGAGAATACTCAAGCATATGACAAGCCCTAGGATTGGCATAGCGCACAAGCGCAAAGTCATCTACCAAAAAGACTGCATCGCCAATATAGTCCAAGGCTAACGTCAACTTGGACAACGTCATAAGACCATCTTGTAGTGACAATTTTTCCATTGAACTCAACCCTAAGTTCTCACATGTAACAATGTCTCTTGACAATTGTTACACTACACAAAAAATCATATATTAGTGCAGAGCGTTGAATAATTGTAACTAAAATTCGTTTAGTGCCATTTACACTTTATTCTGACCTACTAAATTGATAGACAGCGTGTATTTTTT
>JANOHT010000156.1:0-4208 GCA_031406605.1 Methylotenera sp.
TTTCGCGGCTCAAGACGGCTTCAGGAAAATCTGGTTTTTGTAAAACTTTCACAAACACATCCAGCGCTTGCGTTTGCTCGCGCTCACTACTTAATGTGCGTAATTTAAAAGCGGCTCGATCTGCATCAAACTCACCGCCTAACACTGCGCCAATATCCGCCATTTTGTTAGCGATCACTTCATCTGTCATACCTGCTGCGCCTAGCGTCATCATGTATTTAGTGATGCCTGCCACACCAGACTTTTCAGCAGTATCACGGGCGCTACCTGCAGCAAAGTTGACGCTCACATCAACAATTGGCAAATCATGGTCTTCAACAAAATAGACTTCTGCACCTGTAGGTGTCTGCCACTGCTGGATTTTAACAGCCGAATGTGCGGCTGTACTAAACGCTAATAATGCTAAATTTAGTACCAATATTTTTTTTAGATTCATTACCAAATTACCTTTATATATTTAAATTCTGCGACACATTCAAACAATATTCATTCACTAAATACCCTAGTGCACGTGTGGTTTGCCTTGTGGTTTAGCATTAGGGTCTAAGGGTTGTGGGTCTAATGTAGCAATCGTCAAATTATCTTGAATCAAATATTTTTTTGCGACCGCCTGTACTTGCTCAGGGGTGACTGCCCTTAATTTATTAGGGTAATCATCCAGAATGCGCCATGAAAAACCAATCGTTTCAACTGTACCTAACTGCATCGCTTGATAGAACATTGAATCACGTTGATAGACATCTGCAGCAATCACGCCTGCTTTCACACGATCTAGTTCTGCGACTGTGACGCCGGCAGTTTTGATTTTTTCGATTTGTTGTAACAATGCAGCCTCAAGCTCAACTACAGTTTTACCTTCGCTAGGCGTGCCATCTAACTCAAATAAACTAAGACGCCCGCGCGATAGGATGTCGTAACCCGCACTCACATCAATGGCTAACTGCGTTTCGCGCACTAACTGCTGGTTCAATCGTGCCGCTGGATTGCCACTTAATACGCCAGCGAGCACTTCCAGCGCATACGGCTCCCAATCTTTGGTTTCATCAACCAAAGCGGGCACATGATAGCCCATGAGCAAATAAGGCAGTTTAGCTGGCGCTTTAACTACTAAACGACGCTCACCAATTTGAACTGGTTCTACCTGTGGTTTGCGCACAGGCAACACTTTAGGTTTAAGTTTGCCAAAGTATTGTTGTGCTAATTTATAGACCTCTTTAGCTTTAACATCCCCGACTACAACAAGCGTTGCATTGTTAGGTGCGTACCAATTGTGATACCACTCACGTGCATCTTCATAAGTCATGTTCTCAAGGTCGTTCATAAAACCAACCACCGGTCTCGCATAAGGATGAGCGCGATAGACCGTTCCCTGGAAAGCTTCATTCACCATGGATTGTGGCTTGTCATCTGTACGCCAGCGCCGCTCTTCCATCACCACTTTAATTTCTTTATCAAACTCGGCTTTGGTTAGTTGCAGGTTCTCCATACGGTCCGCTTCTAATTTAAAAGACAACGGTAAATGTGATTTTTCCAACTGCTGAAAGTAGCAGGTGTAATCAGCGCCGGTAAAGGCATTTTCTTTACCTCCAGCGGCGGCAATCATCCGTGAAAACTGCCCTGGTTTTACTTTTTTTGTGCCTTTAAACATCATATGCTCAAGCACATGTGCTACACCCGTTTTACCATTCACCTCATCCATACTACCTGCGCGGTACCATACTTGAGACACCACTACTGGTGAGCGATGGTCTTCCTGCACAATGATTTTAAGTCCATTTTTTAGTTTGAATTCTTCTATTTTTGCATATGCCACCGCACTGAACATACCAGGCAATAATGCACAAACGACGAGTATTTTTTTTATCATAAATAATTACTTTCTTAAGATAGACAGCATGACTTTTAACTATAATTTTTATAGCTGATTTAATTACAAGGCTAATCTGATGACCAAATGAAGTTACATTTAGTTCTAAACTTTAACGCTATTAGCTAGACTAAAAACTTGATGAGTACTTTAGTTTCGTTTTGTACACCTCAGTCTCTATAATCAATAACAAATGCGCAAGCATGTTAGTTTACGCTAAAATGATGTTATTCAATTTAATGCTCAATCATGTTTAATCTATTCAAAAAAACGCCAGCAACTACGCCAATACCTGAAGATAATTCAAGCGTTGAGCCTATTATAGAGGCTGCCGCAGAGGCTACTATCAAGCCTAGCTTCACTGAGCGGTTAAAGCAAAGTTTAACCAAAACACGCAAACAATTTGGCAGCCAATTAGCAGGTTTATTTGGTGGTGGGAAAATTGATGCAGAAGTTTACGAAGAACTCGAAACCATATTGCTGACATCAGATGTAGGTGTGAATGCAACACAAAACTTGCTAGCAGATTTAAAAAATCGTGTTAAACGCCAAAGTTTAGATGACACTGTGCAACTTAAAGTGGCATTAAAAGAAGCGATGTCCGACTTATTAACACCGCTGCAAAAACCGCTGGAGACTAGCGCACACAAACCTTTTGTCATTATGTTGGCTGGCGTGAATGGTGCAGGTAAAACCACCAGTATAGGCAAGCTTGCACATGCTTTTCAGGCTGAAGGGAAATCTGTACTAATTGCAGCTGGCGATACATTTAGAGCTGCCGCGCGCGAGCAGTTACAAATATGGGGCGAGCGCAATAATGTACACGTGGTTTCACAAACGAGTGGCGATGCAGCCGCTGTAATGTTTGATGCCATTAACTCAGCTCGTGCTAAGAATATTGATATTGTGCTAGCAGACACCGCAGGCAGACTGCCTACGCAAATGCATTTAATGGAAGAAATCGCTAAGGTAAAGCGTGTAATGGATAAGGCCTTACCAGGCGCACCGCATGAAGTGCTATTAGTTTTAGATGCTAATACAGGTCAAAATGCAGTTACTCAGGTAAAGACTTTTGATGATGCTTTAGGCGTAACGGGTTTAGTGCTTAGTAAACTAGACGGTACCGCTAAAGGCGGCGTGATTGCTGCAATTGCCGAGGCACGCCCTATCCCGATCCGTTATATTGGTATTGGTGAAGCGATTGACGATTTAAGGCCGTTTAATGCGAATGAATTTATTGATGCGATGTTTGATTAGCCGTCATCCAACTGCAAATCTTCTACAATAAAGATACAATAAACAATGATTCAATTTGATCAAGTAACTAAGCGCTACCCTGGTAGCGATGAAGTGCTAAAGAATGTCAGCTTCACTATTGAAGCAGGTGAATTAGTGTTTTTGACAGGTCATTCGGGTGCAGGTAAAAGTACTTTACTTAAACTAATGGCAGCCATTGAACGTCCAAATAGCGGCACAGTATTAATTGCCAATCAAAATATCAGCAAACTTAAGGCCTCAGCAATTCCATTCATGCGCCGCAGGTTTGGGCTCATTTTTCAAGACCACAAGTTGTTATATGACCGCAATTGCTTTGAAAACGTCATTTTGCCATTACGTATCAATGGCGTATCCGGCACTGAAGCAGCAAAACGTGTACGTGCAGCTTTAGATAAAGTCGGTCTATTGCATAAAGAAAAAGCCATGCCAATATCATTATCGGGCGGTGAACAACAGCGACTCGCAATTGCACGTGCGGTAGTAAGTCGCCCGTCTATCCTCATCGCTGATGAACCCACAGGCAATCTGGACGCAGGTTATGCAGCAGACATTATGGCTATTTTTCATGCTTTTCATCAGGTAGGCGTGACGGTAGTTGTAGCCACACATGACGCACGCAATATGAGCGCTACTACTAATCGAATTTTGCATCTCAATCATGGTGCATTGGTAGCTAGCCAATCTGGCAATGATGAATTAAAGAACAGCGAGCCAAAACCTCATGAATAATTTGATTAACCATCATGTGCAGGCAATCAAACTAGTGCTGGCACGTATGCATCACAACATGTTGTCTTCATTGATGATCTGCTTGGTAGTTGCGGTTGCTATGTGTGTACCAGGCCTATTTTACCTGGGGGTTGACCACTTCGCTAAATTTACCAATCATATGCAGGATGAAACTGAGATTAGCCTGTTTTTGAAACTGAATACAACGGCTGATACGATTGCTGACATTGATAGCCTTTTGGCCAAAAATGATGCGATCAAACAATTTCATTTAGTCACAAAAGATGAAGCGTGGCAGAAGCTGCAAGAAAAATCTGAATCAAATAGCGCAATT
>JANOHT010000167.1:0-12007 GCA_031406605.1 Methylotenera sp.
GTGGTACACCAAATCATTAGGCATTAAATCAATCGTACCTTCAATCCGTTGATAGCCGCCGCCAATGCCGCGCGTAAAAGCACGTAATAGCGTTGTTTTACCAACACCCACGTCGCCTTCAAGCAATACATGCCCACGCGCAAAAATAGAAGTAGTAATCAAGCGAATAGGGCTTTGCTGCCCTACTACGACTTTATTCACTTCAGATTCTAAAGTAAGCGCATGGTTGCGCCAATCGGCTAGCTGACGGTCACTCATTGAATTTTCCCGACTTGTTAATAAAAGATTGTTTTAAAGGTGTTGTAAATATTAGTATTGCAAAGTTAATGCATAGTAAACGTTTTTTTGTCAGGGGTAAACAGATCTGTATACCCCTTTGTTACATTTCGATAACATTTGTTGAGAATTTATTGAAAAAGACAATTATTTAATAAAAATCAGTCATTAATAACGGACAAAGAGCAATAAATATAGCTAAAAAGTGAATAAGGCTTTCGTTAAATTGGTTTTCCGGCGAAAATAGCATAAGTTTAATTACACTAAAATAATCTAAATAAATATACGTATGCAAAAACAAAATAGTTTCACTAAAGAAGAATTACTTAAATGTGGCCGTGGCGAAATGTTTGGTGTGGGCAATGCGCAATTACCTTTGCCACCTATGCTGATGTTTGATCGCATTATTTCTATTACAGAAGAAGGCGGCGCACATGGAGCCGGACAAATTGTTGCTGAAATGGATATTAAGCCAGATTTATGGTTTTTTGAATGTCACTTTCCAGGCGATCCAGTCATGCCAGGTTGCTTAGGGCTAGATGCGATGTGGCAATTAGTGGGTTTCTATTTAGGTTGGAAAGGTGGGCTTGGTCGTGGTCGTGCTTTAGGTGCAGGCGAAGTAAAATTTACTGGTCAGGTATTGCCTACACATAAAACGATTACTTATACTATCGATTTGAAGCGCGTTATTATGCGTAAATTGGTAATGGGGATTGCTGATGCACGTATGTCTGTTGATGGACGTGAAATCTATGCGGCGCAAGATTTACGTGTAGGGTTGTTCACGCGTACAGATAATTTCTAGTAGATTTAATAAACTAAATTCAAATTAGTTAAAATCTTGATTGGATAAAATAATTAAATTTTTAGGGAGTACACGATAATGCGTCGTGTTGTTGTTACTGGTTTAGGGATTGTTTCAAGTTTAGGAAACAATAAAGTTGAAGTGCTGGATAGCCTTCGCGAAGGACGTTCAGGTATTACGTTTCAACAGGAATATGTGGATCATGGCTTGCGCTCACATGTGGCAGGTTCAATCAAAAATCTTAATATTGAAGAACTGATCGATCGTAAGCTATTACGTTTCATGGCTAAAGGTCACGCTTATGCCTGGCTTGCCATGCAAGAAGCGATTACCGATGCGAAATTGCCTGAAGAGCAGGTGTCGAATGTGCGTACTGGCATTATTGTCGGCGGCGGCGGCCCTTCCACTGAAAGCATTGAGCAAAGTAATGCCGTGCTCGCAGAAAAAGGCATTCGCCGGGTGGGGCCCTATATGGTGACTAAAGCCATGTGTAGCGGTATTGTCGCAACTTTAGCTACGGGTGCGAAGATCAAGGGTGTTAACTACGGTATCAGCTCTGCCTGTTCTACCAGTGCGCATTGTATCGGTGCTGGTGTGGAGCAGATCCAGCTTGGCAAACAGGATATTGTGTTTGCCGGAGGTGGCGAGGAAGAGCATTGGTCCCTGTCATACCTGTTTGATGCCATGGGCGCCATGTCTAGCAAGTACAACGATACTCCGGAAAAAGCCTCAAGGACTTACGATGCGAACCGCGATGGTTTCGTGATTTCAGGCGGCGGTGGCATTGTAGTGTTAGAAGAATATGAGCACGCAAAAGCACGTGGTGCGAAAATCTATGCAGAGGTGATTGGTTACGGCGCAACGTCAGATGGGTACGACATGGTTGCACCGAGCGGTGAGGGCGCTGTACGATGCATGAGATTGGCGCTGGAAGGTATTGCAGATAACATTGATTACATTAATACGCATGGTACCAGCACACCAGTGGGCGATACCAAAGAATTGGAAGCGATTCGTGAAGTATTTGGTGACGATGGCAGAAAGCAAAATCCAGCTATTGCCTCAACTAAATCACTTTCAGGTCATGCGCTAGGTGCGGCAGGGGTGAATGAGGCAATTTATACCTTGCTGATGATGGAGAATAGCTTTATTGCCGCTTCTGCAAATATTGAGACTTTAGACCCAGCAGCAGAAGGTTTGAATATTGTGCTTAAACGCATTGATAACATTAAAGTAGAAACTGCGTTATCGAATAGTTTTGGTTTTGGCGGCACGAATGCAACTTTAGTCTTATCTACTAAAAATATCTAATCAGATATTTTTTATATAACAAGCTAACGAAATCGTTAGCTTGTTTCAACTGTGCGATTTACTTTCATGATGCTTGAGGGCTAAATAATTAGCACGCCGTCCAGCAATAAAGTGGAACGGAAAGAGTAATACTAAGCCACCGCCAATGACCCAATGCACCCAAAGCGCAGCATCTCGGGTCTCATCCGCATAGTACAAAAATAAACCTGAAACAAGTAGTAAGCTCATCACTGCAATCATCAAGCCACCAGAGATGCGATTACGCTTTGCCTTCCAAGCGGCTTTGATATGATTAGGCATCACTGCACCAAACAATAAAACAAACAGGTAGGCAGAAATGCCATGTGCAATCAATATGCTGTGGTTTTCAACAGGGAATGGTACAACTTCAAATTCATGGGCTAATAGATAAAGCACGCCTGAGATTGCGCAGATTAAAAAAATGCTATGACTGGAAATTGATTGCCAAGCAGGCAGGTGCGCAAGGCGACTTCTTTTTTTATACAACATGGCGGGTTTGGGCGAGTAAAAAGGTCTTACGATTAAATTGAATGAATTAACACGAATAGTATACTGAATTCAATATACGTAGTATTCAATAGATTAGACGCGGTTTTTTAATGCAACATCAAACATCGTCAATGCACGCTTTACACCGTCAGCTAAATGTTTGCATGACAGTGTGGCGCCTGAAATGTTGTCAATATCTTTACCTACTTTAAGCATGGCGCTAGAGTTTTTACCCATAAACTGTTGTCGCCATGAGGCTTCGCGCACTTGGTAACCATATGTTTCGCGATATTCTAAAATATCTATCATGCGTACTGTACCGTTTAAATTAATACCAATCGCATAAGTGATGAACTCATGCTTGCCATACACTTCATCTATTAAAAACCAGCCTACAGGTTTCCCATGCTCAAATACTTGATAAACCTGATCTGTTGGTATTGGCGTGCCAGTAGAAGAAGCTTTTTTAATCAACTTTTCTTGGTCTGAATTAAGCGAGATTTTTACCTGCTTAAATTCATCTGCCGTTGCAAAAATCGCTTTTTGCGCATCAGCAATGCTTAGATATTGTTTTGCAATGGCCAAGCTGCTGATGCATAAAAATGCAACTAATAATATGAGTTTAGATTTCATTTACTTAATTTGATTAGATTAAAAGTCAAAACCTACGCGAACACGTAATTCATTCTTCTCGTTTTCATCAAGATGAAGATTTTCGTTAGAGCCACCAAAAGTTTGACCTACAGAAGCCGCATAAGTAGGGTTGCCTTGGATTTGTCTAAAATAAGTCACAGTTGCCCACCAATCTTTTGCTGCGTAGTGAACTGTCGGACCAAAAAATGTAGAGTATTGATTTTTCTTAAAGGTGTTACCGTTTGGCACTTTTAGAACATCCATGTGATGACGCGCTTCTAGACCTACAAACCATTTTGGCGCTATACGGTATGTGGCACCCAAATAGTTATACATTTCCACTTCTTGCTCTACAGCGTCACCATCTTCAACCAAAATACGTTTTTCGCGCGCTAAAATAAAGTTATAAGCCAAAATCAGTTGGTCATCTAATAGATTTTTTTGACCTAAAATACCTGCTTCAATTTCAAATTGTTTTGTTTTTGAGCCATCTACTTTAAATCTGGTTTGATACGAAGGCTCGAGTATTAAAGCTAAGCCCCAACCATTATTCAAATACGGCGAAAGAATGTTGTATTTAAGTTGTGTTTTTACGCCACGAAACGCAAATTTATCACGGTCTGGGTAAAGTGGATCACCTTGATCATCATTTGGAAATGCACCTTTATGGTCAACGTCTAAAAACATTAAATAACCAGCAATTTGTAGGCGGTCGGTAATGCCGTATTCAAGCTCACCTTGCAGCTCTGTTGCCCGGTAATCACCCATGTCTTTGTCCCAGCGATTGGTCACCATCGTTTGGAACTCCATGCCGCCTTTAGGAATTGTTTCAGCCCCATACACATAGTTAAATATATGCTCGTCAGCATGTGCTGCGGCAGACAGCGTTAGGCCAATAGCCAACATTATTAATTTCAAATTATTTTTCATGGTTTTCTCTGAAGAAGTTTTTTATTAGCGTTTAATTATTCATTTCTTAGCCATAATTGTAATTGAAATGATAATGATTATCAATTAAAATAAGTGTATTGAATCAATAAGCTAAACGTAATGAAATCAACCACTCCAAGCCTTATTTTGCCTGCCGCCTTTATGGCATTATATTCATTACAATGTTTTGCTGAAGTTGTAGTGAACGAGGCGTCTAGTTTGGCTCTGCCAGCTGTAGAGGTGAGTGCAAAGGCAGAAAAGCCTGAGACTGTTGAGCATAAATCTGACACTGAGATACGTGATATTCCAGCTGCGATTGTTGTGATACCAAAGGCGTTAATTGAGCAGCAAGGCGTGACTAATATGAGCGATGCTTTGCGCAATGTTAGCGGCATACAAGCCGCAGACGCTGGCATGGCAAATGACTTTAGAGCACGTGGTTTAGGCATCACTTTTTTCCGCGATAATATATTTGATGGCAACTCGCAAAATGGCTATTACCGTAGCATGGTGGATATTGAAGAGATTGAGGTGCAAAAAGGCCCTGGTTCGGCTTTATTTGGCTCATCTGCACCAGGTGCTAGCATTAACTTAATTACCAAAAAGCCAGAACACAAATTTGGCTTTAATGCAGGCGCATCGGTTGGCAGTTTTGCAACGCGTAATGCGTTTGTAGATGTGACTGGTGAAATTGCCGCTGGCGTTGCTGGGCGTTTAATCGTTAATACTGAAACTAGTAATGGCTACCGTGGTTTAGGCCGTGAATTGCTAGAGTTTTTACCAAGTATTTCGTTAGATTTGAGCGAAAATCGAACATTATTGCTAGATGTTGATTATCGCAAAAGCCAAATGACGCCAGACAATTATGGTATCCCGTTTAACTTCCAACGAAAATTAGCGGATGTGGATATTGAAAATCGTTACTACTCTCCATTCGCTAACGTAGAGCAAGAAATCATGCGGGCTAGCGCGGTACATGATTGGTATTTGAATGATGCCTTACACATGAAAACTACCTTAGTTTACGATACCCGTGATTTAGATATTTTGCGTAACGTGCGTGGAAATGCACAAAATGCGGCAGGTACGCTGATTCGTCGCAGCATGCGTCAGCAGTTTGATGATGCGGAATATTTAACCTTACAAAATGAGCTGGTTTGGAATGTAAAAACAGGCGATATTGGTCACAAAGTATTAGCTGGGTTAGCCTATAGTAATACTAGAATCGATACTTTACGCAATGGTTATGTGCTGCCAAGTATTACCAATATCAATCAACCAGTGGCGCTCGAAACCAGCCTTGCAGGCTTAGCGCGTGATCAGTCACGTAGTTTCGATCGCGAAATTAAATCCGACACATTCTCGATTTATTTGCAAGACCAGATAACGCTGAATGAAAAGTGGAAAATACGTGCTGGTTTGCGTAATGACCATGTCAGTGCTAATGATAAAGGGGTTGAAGGGTTAATCGGTTATCGTGAAATTAGTGTTAACAAAGACTTGTTATCGGGTTCCGCAGGTTTGGTGTACCAGCCTTCGCCAGCCCTATCTTTTTATACTGGCTATTCGAAGGGCGCATTTAATAACATCAATACCAAAGTCTCTCAATTATCTACTGACCCAGAAACCTCGCGTCAATTTGAAATTGGTAGCATAGTTGCACTATTTGAAAATAAGTTAGATTTAAACGTGGCCTTGTTTCATATTAAACGTGAGCATTATTTATTTGATTTGCCTGAGGCTGAAAGTACTTCAGATGGACAAGATAAATCTCATGGCGTAGAAGTCGATTTTACAGCAAGACCCTTTGCAGGTTTAACCCTATCAGGTAATGCTGTTTGGATAGACCCAGAGGTTGAAACTGACGTGCTAGCTAATTTAAACGCCTTAGGTATTAGTGATGTAAGTACAAAAGGTACCGAACCTGTAGGGGTAAGCCGTCGTGTCTATAGCGCATGGGCAAATTATGCGTTTCAAAATGCAACATTACGCGGTTTTGAAGTAGGGCTAGGCACTACTTATCGCAGTGAAACTTATGCCGATGCGCTTAACGTTTACCAAGTACCGTCTTACATGGTGATAGATGCTGCGGTGCGCTACAAATTACCTCATTGGGAGTTCGGCTTGTTTGTGAAAAACTTAACGGATAAAGCATATTATGCAACTACCACAAATATTGGCGCTGTGCCTGGCGATGAACGTAGTGCATTGATGAATGTTAAATATACTTATTAATTCACTTTACTAATATGCAAGTGTATATGCAAACGTAGTGAACGCCTTGGTCTGCAAGGCTTAAGCCTGCAACAGTAGCGCTGCTGCCACGTTGCGGCCTTCGCTCATCAGTATATTATAGGTTCTGCACGCGGCTGCGGTTGTCATACATTCTATAGCGATTCCTTGCT
Source organism: Methylotenera sp. (assembly GCA_031406605.1). GTDB lineage: Bacteria > Pseudomonadota > Gammaproteobacteria > Burkholderiales > Methylophilaceae > Methylotenera. The sequence continues at coordinate 6,871 of JANOHT010000167.1, forward strand.
CAGCAAGTCCTGCACTCAATCTAGGATGTAAAAAACGATGTGTTTTACCAGTGCCTAGCAATAATAGCTCTGGCTTTAAGGCTGCAATTTTTTCAAAGTCGGCAGTGGTTAATGTATCAAAAGTGAGCATTTTATTTTCTGATGAAGTCCAATCGTTAATCAGTAACTCTGGCATCACAATCAGGCTGTTGGGGTAACGCTGACGATTAATGGAGACAGAGCCATCATCATAAGCAGTAATTAAGTTTTGACCCTCGGCGTGGGTAAGATGTAATTTCATGAATTGATCCGAAACGTTACTAAAGCTTTTACATTAAAAATTATAGGCTTGCATTGCCTGTATAAGCCTTGCGATGTAAGATAGCATACTTTATAAAGCCGTTTAAATCTATGCGGAAATTGATTAAAACAGCTTCAAATTGTAACCATCCACATAATGAAAACATTAGAAAAATCAAATAAGCTCAGTAACGTTTGCTACGACATCCGTGGCCCTGTGTTGCAGCGGGCCCGTCAGATGGAAGAAGAGGGCCAGCGCATCATCAAGCTTAATATTGGCAACCCAGCTTCATTTGGATTTGAGGTGCCTGAAGAGATTCAACTCGATGTGATTCGCAACATGAGTAAAGCAGGTGGCTATACCGATAGTAAAGGCTTGTTTGAGCCACGCAAAGCCATTATGCACAGCACGCAAGCTAAGCATATCAAGGGCGTAACCGTAGATGATATTATTATTGGCAACGGTGTTTCTGAGTTGATCGTCATGGCGATGCAGGGCTTGCTCAATAATGGCGACCAAGTGCTGGTGCCGATGCCGGATTACCCATTATGGACGGCAGCTGTAACGTTGGCTGGCGGCACAGCTAGACATTACTTGTGTGACGAAGCGACAGGATGGTTGCCAGATCTAAAAGATATGGAAGCTAAAATTACCGCCAATACCCGCGGTATCGTGGTAATTAATCCGAATAATCCAACTGGGGCATTGTATCCACGTGGGATTTTAGAGGGCATCATTGAAATCGCCCGTCATCATGGGTTAGTGATTTTTGCCGATGAAATCTACGATAAAGTTTTATACGATGGCAATACACATACCTCGATTGCTTCGCTTGCAGATGATGTGTTGTTTGTCACGTTTAATGGCTTATCCAAAAATTATCGTACCTGCGGCTATCGTGCGGGTTGGATGATATTAAGTGGTGAGAAAAAGCACGCCAGTGGCTATATTGAAGGCCTGAATATGCTCGCCTCCATGCGTTTATGCGCGAATGTTCCTGGGCAATTAGCCATACAAACCGCCTTGGGTGGTTATCAAAGCATAGAAGATTTAGTCGCACCTGAAGGCAGATTATGTAAGCAGCGTGACCTTGCACACGCCATGCTCATTGCTATTCCAGGGGTAAGTTGCACTAAACCTGCGGCTGCGATGTACTTATTCCCTAAGTTAGACCCTGCGATTTATCCAATTGAAGATGACCAGCAGTTTATTTTAGATTTATTGCTCGAAGAAAAAGTGTTACTTGTGCAGGGCACTGGTTTTAATTGGCATTCGCCAGACCATTTCCGCGTGGTGTTTTTGCCTAACGTAGATGATTTGACTGAAGCGATTAGTCGCATAGCTCGATTTTTAGAAAATTATAGAAAAAAGTATGCAGAAAATAGTAAGCAAAATAAAAACGCTATAAAAGTAACTACTCAGAAAATAGATTTGGAGCAAAAGTTTGAAACAACTTAATGTAGGTTTACTTGGCATCGGCACAGTAGGTGGTGGCACATATACAGTATTAACACGTAACGCAGCTGAAATTACTCGCCGTACTGGCGTTGCAATTAACGTAGTGCAAGTGGCAGATAGAAACATTGAACAGGCAAAAATAATCACTGGCGGAAATGTTGAAATCACTGACGACGCGTTTGCGGTGGTAAATAATCCAGCTGTGGATGTAGTTGTAGAATTGATTGGTGGCTATACATTAAGTAAAGAGTTGGTGTTAAAGGCAATTGCCAATGGCAAGCACGTTGTGACAGCCAATAAAGCGTTATTAGCATTGCATGGCAATGAGATTTTTGCTGCAGCACAAGCTAAAGGCGTGATTGTTTCGTATGAAGCCGCTGTTGCTGGCGGTATACCTATTATTAAAGCCTTGCGTGAAGGCTTAGGTGCAAATCGCATTGAATGGGTAGCAGGCATTATCAACGGTACTACTAATTTCATTCTGACTGAAATGCGCGAAAAAGGGCTAGCTTTCTCTGACGTGTTAGGCGAAGCGCAACGCTTGGGTTATGCCGAGGCTGATCCTACATTTGATGTAGAAGGTATTGATGCCGCACACAAGCTGACGATTATGGCGGCAATTGCATTTGGCATGCCAATGAAGTTTGACAAAGCCTATACAGAAGGCATTACCAAGTTACAGCAAACCGATATTAAATACGCTGAAGAACTGGGCTACCGCGTTAAATTGTTAGGTATTACCAAGCGTACCGATACTGGCGTTGAACTGCGGGTGCATCCTACCTTGATTCCAGAAAAACGTTTGGTGGCAAATGTAAACGGTGCGATGAATGCCGTGGTTGTGAAGGGTGATGCCGTAGGTCCAACGCTGTATTACGGCGCAGGGGCCGGCGCCGAGCCTACGGCCAGTGCAGTAGTGGCAGATTTAATGGATGTTGCACGCTTAAGCAGTGCAAGTGTAGAGCAGCGTGTGCCTTATTTAGGTTTTCAAGCAGGTCAGTTGAACGATTTGCCAATTTTACCTATTAGTGAAATAAACAGCGCTTACTACTTACGTTTACGCGCGTCAGATAAGCCTGGTGTGCTTGCAGGCGTCACAAAAATTCTAGCAGACCGTAATATTTCGATTGATGCACTTTTACAAAAAGAGCCAGACGATAACGAAACTGAAGCGGATATTGTGATTTTGACGCATATCACGATTGAAAAAAATATGGATGCTGGCATTGCTGAAATTGAAACTTTACCTGCGATTGTAGGTAAAGTGATTAAGTTGCGTATGGAAGAACTGGCTAAATAATCTGCATTGTCATTCAGTGCTCGACACGGGGTCCAGTGACTTTATGCAGTGAATGTTAACGGCGCTAGATACCGACTTTTGTCGGTATGACAGGATAAGTTTTAGAGAGAACAAATGAAATATATTTCTACCCGCGGGCAATCGCCAGCATTAAGTTTTAGCGAAATTTTATTGGGAGGCCTTGCGCCAGATGGCGGTTTGTATTTGCCAGAAAGCTACCCACAATTCACTGATGCAGATTTAACTGCAATGCGCGGCATGAGCTATGCTGACTTAGCCTTTGCGATTTTAAGTCGTCTTGTAGATGATATTCCGGCGGCAGATTTAAAATCGATTATCGACAAAACCTATCGTGCTGATGTCTATGCTTACACGCGTACAGGTCAAAATGCAGCAGATATTACCCCTACAGTGAAGCTAGAGGATAATTTGTATCTGCTAAGCCTTTCAAATGGCCCTACCTTAGCGTTTAAAGACATGGCGATGCAGTTACTGGGTAATCTGTTTGAATACGTGCTGACTAAAACAGGTAAAACGACCAATATTTTAGGTGCGACTTCAGGTGATACTGGCTCTGCTGCTGAATATGCGATGCGCGGTAAAAAAGGTATTCGTGTCTTTATGCTATCTCCACATAAGAAAATGAGCCGCTTTCAAACTGCGCAAATGTTCAGTTTGCAAGATGAAAATATCTATAACATTGCCGTGAATGGTGTGTTTGATGACTGCCAAGACATGGTAAAAGCGGTGTCTAATGATGCAGCATTTAAAGAAAAATACAAAATCGGCGCGGTTAACTCTATCAATTGGGGCCGTATTATTGCGCAAGTGGTGTATTACTTTAAAGGCTACTTTGCCGTAACTAATAACAATGCACAAAAAGTTAGCTTTTCAGTACCTTCTGGCAATTTTGGTAATGTATGTGCAGGACACATTGCCCGTATGATGGGTTTGCAGATTGATAAACTGGTCGTTGCAACCAACGAAAATGATGTGCTTGATGAGTTTTTCAAAACCGGTGTATATCGCCCGCGTGGTTCAGCGAATACATACCATACCAGCAGCCCGTCTATGGACATCAGTAAAGCTTCTAACTTTGAACGTTTTGTCTTTGACTTAGTTGGCCGGGATAGTGACAAAGTGCGCGAGCTTTGGCGTAGCGTAGATAATGGCGGTGCTTTTGATATTAAACAATTAATGCCAAACTTAGCTGATTATGGCTTTGTATCAGGTAGCAGTAATCACGCGAACCGTATGCAAACCATACGTGAAGCGTATGCAAAATATGCTGTGACCATAGATACACATACTGCAGATGGTTTAAAAGTGGCACTAGAGTATCGCGATGCTAACGTGCCTATGGTGGTGCTAGAAACGGCATTGCCTGCTAAGTTTGAAGATTCAATTGTTGAGGCTCTCGGGTTCGCGCCGGAGCGCCCAGCCGCTCTAAATGGTATTGAGGCGTTACCACAGCGTTTTGATGTGATGGAATTTGATAATATGGCGATTAAACAATATATTATGGGTAAAACGAGCTAGCGAATATGCAGGTTTATCACGACTTACTTAACCATGTTTTGCAGCATGGTAATAAAAAAGAAGATCGCACAGGTACGGGTACGCTTTCGGTATTTGGTTACCAGATGCGCTTTGATTTAGCCGAAGGTTTTCCATTACTCACGACTAAAAAAGTACATTTAAAATCCATCATTCATGAGTTGCTTTGGTTTTTGCAAGGCAGCACTAATATTGCATACCTGAAAGAAAACGGCGTGCGTATTTGGGATGAGTGGGCTGATGAGCAGGGCAACCTAGGTCCAGTATATGGCTATCAATGGCGTAATTGGCCTAAGCCAGACGGCACGCACATTGATCAAATTACTCAAGTAGTAAGTAATATAAAAACTAATCCAGATTCACGTCGTTTGATTGTTTCTGCCTGGAATGTGGCAGATGTAGATCAAATGAAATTGCCGCCTTGCCATGCGTTTTTTCAATTCTACGTTGCGGATGGAAAGTTAAGCTGCCAGCTCTACCAACGCAGTGCTGATATTTTTCTCGGCGTACCATTCAATATCGCTTCTTATGCTTTATTAACC
>JANOHT010000223.1:0-35605 GCA_031406605.1 Methylotenera sp.
TATGCCAGGTCGAGAGGCTAATCGTACTGCCTCAGCTTTAAATGTTTCTGAATAGCGAGCGTATGCTCGTTTGATCGTTCTTGCCATGTCACATCCCCTCAAAAGTTAGAGTGATGTGTCCACTATTTTAGGGCAAGTCCAGGCCCTGCTTGTATAAGAGGTTATAGTTGAATTAACTTACTTGGAATGATTAACTATGAGCAATTCCATCACTTCACCTGTCACAGATCTTTTACAACATGAAAGCATTGCTTATGATGTGATTGAAATTCCGTTAACAGAAGATAAAAAGCCAATCAGAAATCTGGAAGAGTTCCTTCAAAAGCAAGGAATAGATCCTCAATCTGTTGTAAGAAGTGTGTTGTTTAAAACATCCTCAGACAAGTTCATATTATTAGCTATTGCCGGCGGCGGTCGTGCTGACTGGGGAGTGTTACGTAAACATTTAAATGAGCGTAAGTGTCGTATGGCGGAATTTGATGAAGTATTCGAAGCCACAGGCTATGTAGTGGGTGCTATTCCACCTATCTCACTACCAGAGGATATTAAGGTTTTGGTCGACACCAGTGTGAAAGACTATGAAACTGTTGTAATCGGTAGCGGTGTATTGGGATTTGCGTTATCACTTAAAGGGACTGATTTACTTAATCTGCTTGGTAATGCTGACCTAGGATTATTTACAATTATCTGACTATTCGGTCAATAACCGGCCCAAAGCAGACCCTGCCCTTCGCTTAGAAAACTTCAATTGGCGGTAGTGCATTTGAAGTTTACTCTTGCCTTTGCCTTAATGCTTTTACGAAAAGTTTAAATACTGGAGATAACTGACGACGACTTGGATAGTAAAGATGGTAGCCTGGCAACTTAGGTGCCCAATCTTCTAACACACTTATTAAGCGGCCATTCGCTAGGTACTCTTCCACTTGGTCTTTCGGAAGAAACGCAAGTCCTAACCCGTCCAGAGATGCCTCTAAAATCATATCTAAAGTATTGAAAGAAGCTGGCCCGTCCACCCTAACTCTAATTTCGTTATTTTCTTTTTTGAATGGCCAGATATAGTTTCCGCGTGCCGTGGATAACCTCAAATTAATGCATTGATGTTTAGTAAGCTCTTGAGGAACTCTTGGCTTTTTATATTTCGAAAAGTAGGAGGGAGTACCTACAATAACAATCTCAATATCAGGTGATATCCTGACCGCTATCATATCTTTGTCAACATCCTCACCAAGCCGCACGCCCGCATCATATCGTTCAGCAACAATGTCAGTGAGTCCATAGTCCAGCGTAATATCAACTTTGATATCCGGATAAAGTGGCAATAGCTCCCGGAAAACAGGCCATAGTATAGTCTTTGCAGCATGTTCAACCGATGTGATACGGATGAGTCCAGCAGGCTTGTTACTAAGCTCGCTAAGGGCCGCTATGTTCGCATCTAACTCTTCAAGGGCTGGAGATAAGGTTTGAAGCAACAATTCGCCAGCATCCGTGGGCGCAACGCTGCGGGTTGTTCGCGTTAACAGTCGCATACCCAATCGCTCTTCCAGGCGCCTTATGATTTGACTCAATGCGGACTGGGATATTCCCAGCTTAGCAGCGGCCTTGGTAAAGCTTTGTTCCTCCGCAACTGCCAGAAATGCAGTCAAGTCAGCCATTTCTTCGCGTTTCATTCATTAGCTCCTCTTATAAGCTCATGCACATTATGCCGTCTAGTTTAAACAGTTGCCAAGTGCTATATTGATTATCTAATTAAAGAACAATCCAATGGAAAATTGATAAGGCTTAAACATGAATAAAGTATGGCTTATAACAGGCGCAAATAGTGGAATTGGAAATGGCATTGCTTTGGCTGCTTTGGAAGCGGGTGATCGAGTGGTCGCTACTGGAAGAAACATGGATAAACTGCGTGCTGCATTCGATAAGAAGAATGAAAATAATCTTTTTCTTGTGGATTTAGACGTCACTGATGAAGCGCAATCAAAAGCTGCTACTGCGAAAGCAATTGATAAATTTGGACGTATTGATGTGCTTGTGAATAATGCAGGAAAAAGCTTGCTCGGTAATTTTGAAGAGATGACAACCACAGATATCAAGCGGCAGTTAGATACGAATTTTTTTGGAGCGGTCAACCTGATGCATGCTGTGTTGCCAGTCATGCGTAAACAACGTAGCGGTCATATCATCAATATAAGTTCTGTCGCTGGCGGTATAGGCTTCAAAAATTGTTCGGCTTACTGCGCAAGCAAGTTTGCTCTTGAAGGTCTGACAATGGCGATTGCAACTGAAGTTGAGCAATTTGGTATCAATACAACAATTGTTGAGCCTGGTTTTTTCCGGACAAAATTTCTTAATTCGAATAACGTCACATTTATTGAGAGCAAAATTGAAGATTACGCACATGAAGGGTCAATAAAAGAAGCGTGGGGTCCGTATGACGGGCAGCAACCGGGTGACCCTTTCAAGCTTGGTCAAGCCATAGTCAATATCTCAAACATGTCTAAGCCCTTAAAACTCTTTGTAGCGGGTAGTGACGCACTAAAATTCCTATTACCTGCTGCTGAAGAGCGCTTGAAAGCTATTCAGGATAACGCTGCATTATCAACCGTTACCGATGGAGAATTCTAAACTTAACTCAAAATATACCCCTACAAGTCGCGGTATTTGTCGGGGCATTTCTACTTAAATTAGTTAAGGAAACGTATATGAATAAAGTTCTTATTATTAACACCCATCAATTCTATGAGGGTATTTCATCCGGAAATTTGAATAAGGCGATGGCTAAAGTCATCCAAGATGAAATGGAGACTCTTGGACATGAAGTTCAACTGACGGAGATCGAGCAAGGTTACGATATTAATGACGAAGTACAGAAACATCTGTGGGCAGACATTATCATTCTGCAGTCACCAGTTTTTTGGTTTGGCAATCCTTGGATCTATAAAAAATATGCCGATGAAGTCTTTATGGCAGGTTTTATGCAGCAATCTTTTCTAACGGATGATGGACGAAGTCGTGACGACCCAAACAAACAGTATGGTACTGGCGGCAAGTTACAGGGGAAAAAATATATGCTATCCCTGACATGGAATGCTCCTAAAGAAGCCTTTGGCGATGAAAGACAATACTTGTTTGGTGAAATGACTACCGATGATGTATTTGTAGTTAACACTGCCAACTACAAGTTCTGTGGAGTTGAGATTATGCCATCGTTTTCTTGCTACGACGTTGTTAAAAATCCTGATGTGGAAAACGATATTAAGCGATTAAAGAAGCATCTTAGTCAATTTTTATAACTCGATAATCAAGTTCTAAAAACTGGCGAATCAATTTTTGGAGGTCTTATGGAAGATAAAAGTAATCCAACCGAACTAGACTCGAATTTGAGCCGCAGAGATTTCATGATCAGGACGGTTGGTATAACTGCTGGAATCATGATTGCACCCTCTTTGTGGGCAGGTACTCCTCAAATGAAGGACATTTACAAGATTGGAGAAAAGATGGCTATGAAAACACGCAAGCTAGGTGATATGGAAGTGTCTGAAATTGGTGCCGGATGCATGAACCTCAGCGGCAATTACAATGCGCCAGTTACTAAAGAGCATGGTATCAAAACTATCCGTAAAGCTTTTGAGAATGGCGTGACCTTTTTCGACACCGCTGAAGTCTATGGGCCATACATCAATGAAGAGTTGGTCGGGGAAGCACTCCAACCGTTCCGCGACAAGGTTAAAATCGCTACAAAATTTGGCTTTGCTATCGACGGTACCATCGCATTGAATAGCCGACCTGAGCATATTCGTAAAGTGGTAGAAGAGTCTCTAAAACGACTGCGTACTGATCATATTGATCTGTATTACCAACATCGCATCGATCCCAATGTGCCCATCGAAGAAGTCGCTGGGGCGATTAAAGATCTTATTCAGCAAGGCAAGGTTCTGCATTTTGGGCTTTCAGAAGCCAGTGCAAAATCGATCCGCCGTGCGCACGCTGTACAACCAGTCACAGCGGTCCAATCCGAATACTCACTTTGGACACGGAATGTTGAGCTAAATGGCGTGCTTGCTACTTGCAAGGAGTTGGGCATCGGATTTGTGCCTTGGTCACCAGTCGGACAAGGGTTTCTCACAGGCAAGATCGATACGACCACTAAGTTCGATCCGAAGACGGATTTCCGTGCAGGCTTTCCGCGCTTTTCAAAAGAATTTCTGCCACTGAATATGCCAATTATAGAGTGGATCAAAGGCTATGCCGCAAAGAAAGGCGCGACCCCATCGCAAATTTCGCTCGCATGGTTATTGGCAAAGGGACCTAACATCGTTCCGATTCCTGGAACGCGGAGTGAGGAACATTTACTCGAAAATCTGGGTGCACACCGCCTTCAACTAACAGTTGCCGACGTTCAGGAGATAGAAACTGCACTCTCGAAATTCCCAGTCTTCGGCGACCGTATGGGTGATGCATTCATGAGTCAGATTGACTACACTGTCTGATAATGTATTTCAAAATAAAAATGTCGCCTTATCCCTAATAATAGATTCTTACTGGTGCAGGATTAATTAGGCAAACGTATTCTATTTGGAGATTGATTGAATCTGTCATAAGACATAATGAGTGATTTGGTATGTCTGCTTTGGGCATTGGCAAACGCTCATAAAGTTAAATCACTAATTTTAAAGAATCGCTTTAATCGAAAAATAGAAAACAAAAAAGAACCAGTGAATATGATATTTTGAATATTAATGGCAAGGAACAAGAACCGGATGCGCCAGATGATATGCCGATTTTATGGGCATTAAGAGATGTAGTGCATCTTACGGGGACTAAGTTTGGTTGTGGCATAGCCCAATGTGGTGCTTGTACGGTGCATATTGATGGGCAGGCGATTCGTCCAAGCGGCGTGGAGTGAAATTGATGTAGTGCAATGTGGTTACTGCCAACCTGGTCAAATCATGTCTGCGATTGCCTTGCTTACTACGAACAAAAAGCCAACAGATGCCGATATAGATGCTGTCATGAGCGGCAATATCTGCCGCTGTGGTGCCTAACCTAAACCGCTTAATTAGTTTGCAATTCAACAGCATCGCGAAGTTTTTTGATTGCGTCATGATTGCGTCTTGCTCCACTTAATTGACGTAATACAAATAGCGCTACATTCGGCGGCAAGTTTTTATCAGCCGCCTCAAGATAAGCATTGAGCGCAACATCTTCTCCGCGTTCAACTTCATTCAGCACGGCTAAATTGTCATTACTTAAAATAGCGGTTTTGATATCCATCCAGCGGCGATGTAAGTAACCGCCAATAGAAGTAGAGTCCGCAGGCTGACCACCGAGTTCACGAACCAGCGCCTGAAGTTCAATGACACTTTCTTTTACTTCTCGTGAACGACTTAAAAAAAATGTTTTAAGTTTTGGATCATGAACACACTCTGCTGATTTCAGAAATCCTTCTTCACCATCTTTGGATATTTCAATTAAATCATTAAGTGTTGATACAACATCTTGGTTATTCATCATTTAAGTTTCTCCTCATAAGCAAAATATCTTCAACTTTTAATAATTACAGTTTGAAACTCTACTTTGCAGTATTTTTAATACATGACAACATAGGAAAAATGAGGAAGTTATTGTCGGACTTTTCTTACGAGTTATATTGATTAATGCCGTTGTAAATTAAAGGCGTACATAGAATTAGTGCAAATTAAAGCTAAATTACTTTAGATCTGGTGATTAGGATTTTTGGTATAAGGTTTAAATAGATGGATGTGAAAGGTATTTTCAGGTGCCATTTACCCCGAGATGAATACGCTATAATCAACCAAAAGTAATCTCACTAGTTAAATTGTAAAATTTCAACTTTAACAAGCATCGGAAATGACGATGTATTCCAAACATCTCAAAGCTCGAATTTAAACTAGGAAATAGATATGTTGAAATTGATTAATAAAAATATTCTGAACGGCTTAATTACAATATTGCCAGTGATATTGACGCTGTATTTGCTTTATTGGTTTGTTGTGACTACAGAGTCATTTCTTGGTGATGTAATCCGAGCGGTGATATCTGAGGAGTTTTACAGGCCAGGGATGGGTGTAGTTGCTGGTTTGGTCGTTGCCTTTTTGGTAGGGTTGCTTATGCAAACGTTTATTGCGCGGCAATTGCTTTCCTATATGGAAGGGATTGTGAATCGGCTCCCGCTAATTAAATCAGTTTATTTATCAATTCGTGATCTGCTGGATTATTTTTCTTCCGAAAAAAAGAAAGAATTTGAGCAAGTAGTTGCAATCACGGTTGGGGAATCTGATATGCAACTTATTGGGCTGGTCACGCAAACCGACATGAACCAAATGCCTGAAGGATTTAACCAGCCAGAAAGTTTGCTGGTTTATATTCCTATGAGTTACGGTATTGGAGGTTTCGCTGTACTCGTTCCACGTAAAGCTACGCGCCCACTTAACATGAGCATGGAGGATGCAATGCGCTTTACTCTCACCGCTGGCGTGACTGGAGCGCCAAAGCCAGAAAGTAAGTAAAGCTGGTCAGTTTCAAGAGAGTAAAAAACATGCACAAACCTAACACAAGAATTTTGTGGTTCATCAATATAACTATGTAACAAACCAGTAGCAATGCGCTAACATAACAGCTTAGTTTCAGCACAAAGAAAATAATGAGTCAGCATCACCTCAAGCCTTTGTTTGCACCAAATTCGGTAGCTGTATTTGGTGCCAGTGATCGTATAGATTCTGTCGGACAAATTGTGTTTCAGAATATGTTGCAAAACGGTTATCAAGGTAAACTTTATCCGATAAACCCGAATCAATCCGAAGTGCAAGGTTGTAAAGCATACTCCTCTCTCTCGCAAATTTTTGAACCAGTTGAGTTGGCGGTGATTGCTACCCCTGCACAGTCGGTGCCAGACATTATTGAACAATGCGGTTTGCATAACGTTAAGGCTGCAGTCATCATTACTGCAGGTTTTAGCGAAATAGGGGTTGCCGGTAAGGCGCTAGAACGTGCTATGTTGGAAAATGCACAACGCTATGGCATTCGCCTGATTGGTCCAAACTGTCTAGGTGTAATGCGGCCAGATATAGGACTCAATGCTACCTTCAACAAGGGAAATGCCACAAAAGGTAACCTTGCATTTGTATCGCAGTCAGGTGCCTTGTGTACGGCTATATTGGATTGGGCGCAAACGAATGACGTAGGTTTTTCCAGTGTCATCTCCATGGGCTCATCGCTGGATGTAGACTTTGGTGAGATTCTCGATTATTTGATCTCGGATGTTAAAACCCATAGCATCCTGCTCTACATTGAAGGTATTCGCAACGCACGCAGTTTCATGAGTGCGATTCGAGCTGCTGCGCGCGTTAAGCCAGTGATTCTGGTCAAAGTAGGTCGACATGCTGCTGCCTCTAAAGCCGCAATGTCGCATACTGCTTCACTAGTGGGTTCAGATGATGCTTTTGATGCCGCAGTACGTCGTGCCGGCGTGGTAAGGGTGCTGACCGTGACACAATTATTTTCCGCGGCTAAGGCACTCTCATGTGGTTTTGACCCTACCGGTAATCGATTGGCTATTGTTACCAACGGAGGTGGTCCTGGTGTGATGGCAACAGATTATGCCATTGATCTTGGGCTAGTCATGGCTACGCTGTCAGATAACACAATGGAAACATTAAATCAGGCGCTTCCCCCTACATGGTCACATGGTAACCCCATAGATATTATAGGAGATGCTCAGGCGGATCGTTACAAACATGCTGTAGAAGCGTGTTTAGAGGATCCTAACATTGACGGTGTGCTAGCGATCTTAACGCCACAAGCGATGACTAAGCCGTTGGAAGTAGCTAAGGCAGTGATTGAACTTTCAAACAAATATAAAAAACCGCTGCTTACTTCCTGGATGGGTGAGGCACAGGTTGAAGAATCACGAGCAGCATTTAATCGTGCTAAAAAGCCAAGTTTTCGGAGCCCTGAGTCAGCAGTAGATGTTTTTTCATTCCTGTCTTCGTACCATAAAAATCAGAAACTTCTGATGCAGGTGCCAGGACCGCTATTTCATCATCTGGAGCCAGATGTTGAAGGCGCGAACATGATTATCGAAGGGGCGCTACAGGAAAAGCGCAAGATTTTGAGTGAGATGGAGTCTAAGGCATTGCTCTCTGCTTTTCATATTCCTGTGGCGAAGACAATGGTAGCGCGCTCACCGAATGAGGCATTGTTGATTGCGCAGCAGCTGGGTTTTCCAGTCGCCATGAAGGTGAATTCACCGGATATTACGCATAAAACGGATGCAGGAGGTGTGTTGCTTAATCTGGCGAACGCGCAGGCAGTGCGCGGGGCTTATCACGAAATCATTGCGCGCGTTAAACAATATAGTCCTGAAGCATACATCGATGGAATCTCTATCCAGCCTATGATCATGAAGCCAAACGGGCGCGAGCTGATGGTAGGCGTTAGCAACGATCCTGTATTTGGGCCAGTCATCACATTTGGTGCTAGCGGTACTACGGTAGAGATTATGGGTGATCGGTCTGTGTCTCTGCCGCCGCTTAATACCTTCTTGGTGAAGGATCTGATTCAAGGTACGCATGTGGCAAAAATGCTGGGTAGTTTCCGCCACATGCCACCAGTTAACATGGGGGCGCTTGAAAGTGTGTTGCTGCGGGTATCTGAAATGGTGTGCGAACTGCCTATGCTGATGGAGATGGACATCAATCCACTAATTCTGGATGAAAATGGGGTGTTGGCTGCTGATGCACGTATTGTAGTAGAACTGCGTACGCCCAGCGCCGACCGCTATGCTCACATGGCGATTTATCCTTATCCGACGCATTTGGTAAGCAATTGGCAGCGAGCGGATGGTACTAATGTAACCATTCGTCCAATACGCCCGGAGGATGCAGAACTTACACAGGAGTTTGTGCGAAATTTATCAGAAGAATCACGCTATTTCCGCTACATGAATAGCTTTCAGGAGCTGAGTGAATCCATGCTGGTGCGCTTTACACAAATTGATTATAGCCGTGAGATGGCGTTGGTCGCGGTTAGAGACGAGCAGGGTAAAGAAATTGAGCTGGGTGTTACACGCTATGCAATCAACCCCGATGGCGAAAGCTGCGAATTTTCTCTAGTGGTTGCTGATGCCATGCGCGGAACTGGTCTTGGCCTCAAGCTCATGACAGCACTCATGGATGACGCAAGGTCAAAGGGGTTAAAAACGATAGAGGGCGAGGTGCTGAATAACAATGCCAGCATGTTGAAGCTAATGAAGCGTCTTGGCTTTACCATTAAAACCAACCCTGATGACGACAGCATCAAAACTATTCGTAAAACATTGTAGCCCAGCCATTATGCATACTGCTTACATAACGCATCCGGAGTTTTTAAAGCACTATATGGGGCCCGATCACCCAGAATCTCCTGCACGAATTCATGCTATTAAAGATCAGCTTATCGCCTCTGGCCTGTTTGATTTTCTGAGTCACCATGAGGCGCCCAAGGCTAGTAAAAAGGTGTTGGCACGCGTTCATGCAGTCGAATATATCGAATCAATATTTAGTCGGTCCCCCAAATCTGGCTTAATTGATTTGGATGGGGATACCTTAATGAACCCACACACACTAAATGCCGCTTTGCATGCGGCGGGTGCGGTGATTATGGGGGTTGATTTGGTGATGTCTGGTAAGGTACAAAATGCTTTTTGTAATATTCGTCCGCCAGGCCATCATGCAGGCAGGGCAAGCGCGGCGGGTTTTTGCATATTCAATAATGTGGCTGTAGCTGCTGCTCACGCAATTGAATATCATGGATTAAAGCGTGTGGCGATTGCTGATTTTGATGTGCATCACGGTGATGGCACAGAAGAGATTTTTCATGATGACCCACGCGTCATGTTGTGCTCAACTTTTCGTCATCCTTATTATCCTCATCGTGGGGCTAATAGCGGCAATGATCACATTATTAATGTGCCTCTTGCCGCGGGCACTGCAGGTGCGGAATTTCGTGCCGCCGTGACTGAGCAGTGGTTGCCAGCTCTGGAGCGTTTTCAGCCGCAATTGTTATTAATCTCCGCTGGGTTCGATGCGCATAGGGAAGATGACATGGGTGGGTTGGCACTACGTGAAGCTGATTATTTGTGGGTAACGGAGGCAATCAAAGCGATTGCCAAGCGACATGCCAAAGGTCGTATCGTATCCGCACTTGAAGGCGGTTATGCGCTACACGCCTTAGGGCGTAGTGCAATGACGCATATAAAAAGTCTAAGTGAACTTTAATAGGCTTGGCATCATCGCATTCTATTTTATCAATTCGACAACGTTTGATATTGTTAACATCGGCAGTAATGCCTAAAAATCTATTGGTAGATAATTCTGCTAACCTAACCTAACCCAAGCCTGTATTTAATTACGTATTTTGCTACGTATCCAACCATACCAAATGCAAGTCCAGCGAATAAGACAAAAGTACCAAATTTCCCAGCCTTAGACTCCCAAGCTAAGTGTCCTATAATGAATAACATTAAGAGCATAAGCCCACCTACGCCATAGGTCATTCCAAGTTCAGTCATTTGTGCTTCAGTTAAACCAAATATCGTCCCTTGCAATATATTCCCCCAATGTTCATTGTTGTTTAGCGCTGATGATGTTGATAGTCAACATGTTGATTATAAATTATATTCTCGGAGTTTTTTAAAAAAACAAGAGGTAAAATAATAGCCTATAAAGCTCGATTTTGTCATCCTGTGACAATAAACACAGTTAAAGCTTAAGGCGTTACCATTTGGCCAGTGCGATAAACAGTTTTTGATTTTCTTCAAATTCTAAGCACATTTAACCGTTAAATTTGTAATATGTAAATTAGTCCGCGATACTTAATATAAAACATCATTCAAGATGTGTTTTAAACAGACGGTAGTAACATATTGATTTTATGAAGAATATAAGATTGACATCAAATTGAAAAAATCCTCTTGCAAAGGAAAATAATATGAAGGCGATGATTCTTAATCGGCAGGGCCAGCCGCTCGAATATAGAGATGTGCCCAATCCAATTCCAAATGATGATCAAGTATTGTTACGCGTTCTTGCTTGCGGCGTTTGCCGCACTGACTTGCATATTGCGGATGGCGACCTACCAAATCCAAAGCAAAACTTAATTCTTGGTCATGAAATTGTGGGTGAAGTCACTGATAAGGGTGCCAATGTCCATATGTTCGACTTGGGAGACCGGGTAGGCGTGCCATGGCTAGGTTGGACCTGTGGCGAATGTTATTATTGTCAGACTGAACGTGAAAACTTATGTGACAAAGCCGGCTTCACTGGATATCAAATAGACGGTGGTTTTGCGGAACTGACTGTAGCGGATCAACATTATTGTTTTTTGATAAACGATGATTATTCCGATATCAATGCAGCGCCCTTATTATGTGCTGGTTTGATTGGATACCGTGCGCTTAAACTCACTGAAGACAGGCAGAAGCTTGGTATTTATGGATTCGGTGCCGCCGCGCATATCGTAACCCAGTTGGCCATCTATGAAGGTAGTGAGGTGTATGCGTTTACTCGAGAGCACGATACCGCCGCTCAAGATTTTGCAAGACAATTAGGAGCAGTCTGGGCGGGATCATCTAGCGCTTTGCCGCCTAGTAAGCTTGATGCGGTATTAATATTCGCGCCTATAGGTGCTTTAATCCCTTTGGCTTTACAAGCAACTAATAAAGGCGCGACAGTGGTCTGTGCAGGCATCCACATGTCAGATATTCCAAGTATGCCTTATTCCCTATTATGGGGTGAGCGGGTCTTAAGAAGCGTTGCCAATCTAACATGTGCTGATGGTTTAGCCTTTATGTCATTAGCCCCAACTATTCCAATAAAAATTTCAAGCACTGCTTATCCACTCAGCCAAGCCAATGAAGCTTTGGCGGATCTTCGTGCAGGTAAAATTATTGGGGCAGCGGTCTTGGTACCCTCTTTGGGTTAGTGAGCATCAACCTTTTCTTTTTCTAGCGCAACACGATACTCTTCAAGTTTGGTTTCATAGTTTTCTGCAGCACCATATTCTAAAAAACGTGCATATCTTCCATGTGGGCCTAAAATTTTACGAGCATGTTTAATTGGGCAAAAATACTGCTCGGTCCGCGCCACAATTTCACTGATGTAAGCAATCATGCCACTACCATAGGCACAATAGGTACAGTGAAACTTTTCAATGAAATTAAGATAGTTGAGTTGTTGCCTATCAAATATGATGTAGTCGGCGCGTCGCACCTTTTTAATCCCATAGATTGGAAAACAAGTTAGTTGATAAAAACTGATAAACAAGTCTGTAATAAGCAGGGGAATAATCATTGAGTAAATGATTGGACCAGTAATCAGGTTTTGTGGGCGACCAGTTACCAGCCAGCGAAAGATGTTTGTTTTGAGCTTAAGATGTGTTTGCTTAATTGATTGTTCAAATTCAACACGTTTTCCTTTGATTTGAAAAAATATGCTAGATTGTTGCTCGCTTAGCGCCCTGCGTAAGTCATCCTCAAGCACGGTTATCTGTTCAAGCAATTGCTGAATTCGTTCGTTCATCTAAGATCCAATGTTTTTTAAAAGGTTAAGCTCAAAATATCACCCAGCACTGATAAAGAGCACTTGTTAAATAATTACAAGTACAATTTCATGGGAAGCTTTGGCTGAAAGCCGCAATGGTCAAGCCGACTTTATTTAATAAGTAATTGCTAGAATAGCGTTTTAATGGCGGGTTGTAACGTAAATAAATGAGCCTTACAGGCTAGCAATTGCAGCTACGTGATTGGTTTGGGCATTAGTATACTTTTTAATATGATTGAACAATTTATAGCATAGACGTTTTTTTGATTTCTGAGATAAGCGAACTGATGGATTATTTATTTCCATCAGTCATATGCTGGTCTCTCACAAGAAGTACAGGCACTGGGCTGTTTCTTACCACTGTTTCGGCATCGCTTCCCATCACCAATCGCTCAATGCCCCGCAAACCATGTGTACCCATCACGATTAAATCGGCTGGCCATTCATTTGCTTGATGCACAACAAATTTTGAAACGCGTGTGCTAATAGCTTCAACTACTTTCGAATCAGCCAAAACTCCCGCTGCGTTTGCGGCAGCTTCTGCTTTTTTTAAGACTTCCGAACCATTTTTACGCAATACATCGTCAATATAAAATACATTAAAGTCACCGGTTGCGTCCAAAATAGGGAAGTACATATCAATCACATGCAAGAAACGTAACTTGGCATTTTGATCTTTCGCAAGTCGAATAGCTTCGACTAAACCGCAGTTAGATGCCGGACTTCCATCTACAGGGCAAAGAATTTGCTTGTACATAAAAACCACCTTTTAGACCAATTTGATTGAAATAACTACCTGTGCAGTTGATTCCACAACACAGCAAATCCCCAACCCACTACATAGCCAATCGCAGTTGTCACCGCAATTAAAAATAACGCATTACCTAGGTTAAATGTATCGAGGGTGTAATTCAGTTTGATGAAGTGTAGCCGTAATATGAAATCGATGATTACCCTCGCCCATCCTAATGCCACAATAAATGACCATATTAAATGGACGCCGCCAAACAACAGTGCAAGGATTAAACCTGCTCTATTTGGATGAATGTTTCCCATCGCGATGTCTCGTTAGTTTATTTAACAGGCTTGTTTTAAAAGATGTAGCAATCAAGATAGCAAAATTTTCGGAATGGGGTAATCCGCGTAAACACGTATATTGATAACAATATATTCGAACTCATCTGTGGTAAGCCGGAGATTGGGTCGAATAATCAGTGATTTATACTTACGAAACTAGTTGCTAAGGAGAATTACTTGGAAAATTGAGAAGAGTTGATTTAAAAGTCACTTGGCGTGTTATTGATTAATAGATTTATAGTTGTGAATTCAGATTTAATAAAAGGTTAACAAATAATAAAAGCCCTAATTGGGCTCTTATTTTTCATAGACGTTGGATAGATAGTCAGTTACGAATCAACATAAAAATTATTTTTTATGTTTATCCCTAATCTTAACCATTCTTTCTCGCCATTCATTGAGTTGATCATCTTCCAACTCAAGTTGAAATGCCAGTGCTTCTTCTTTGCTTAATTTATCCTTTTCTAAACGGCGCGGTAGTTTCCCACTCATTCTTGAGAGTAGCCGCTCAGCTTCTTCATCAGTTAGCGCTATAGCTTTGTCCAGATACTCTTGACTAGCGGATTTAATTTTCATGACACTACATCCTTGTTGTTTAGCGGGGGATTAACATCCGCTATTATCATGGCAAGAATTACAAAAATTATGAATTTTTTATGACAATGCCAGCGAGATGGTATGAGCGATTTTTTAGTGGAGGTGCCGATTACCCACTCAAATAATGGTGACCACAGCTCTAAATCTCTAGTGGCAAGTGATGGCCGCATATCAAACAAGCTTAAATTTTGTTAGGGTTTTGAAGCCTCTAAATGATGCAATTGAAACTCAAGTGTTTGAATCCGTTCTAGGAAAACGAAGGTCAAACCAAGTGCGTTAGGTTCCAGTTCGAAATCATGTTTAAGCCGAGAGAGAGTGCGTATAGATACTAAGCAGTGACTGTTAAATTGCCACTCATCTGAAGTAAGATTTTCAGCAGAGGCATTATTGGGAACGAGTGCGCCACATTCTACTAACAGCTGTAACTCAGCTTGTGAGAGACCAGAGAGCGCAATGAGCTCACTCAAAGAAACCACATGATGTTCATCAAGCCACATTAGATCAGTTTGTTCAAGTGTCATCATGTTGTTCCTATTCAAAATGCGCACGCGGATTAAAGGTTGAGGTGTTCGCTAGCTCTTTAAGTAATTCACGCTCTTGATCAGTAGGATGGGTTGGCACTGTAATTTGTGTAATCGCAAAAAGGTCGCCATGTTCTTGATTTTGCTTAGGCATGCCACGTTTGGCGATGCGTAGTTTTTGCCCGCTACGGGTACCCGCCGGTATTTTGAGATTAACTGCGCCGTGTAAGGTCGGCACTTTCACTGTTGCGCCAAGCGCGGCTTCCCAGGGGGTAAGTGGCAAATCAATCAATAAGTCATGATCAATCACACGGAACAATTTATGAGGGATAAAGCTAATATTCAAATATAGATTGCCATCCTTGCCACCATGAAAGCCTTTGCCGCCCTTACCACGTAACAGCATTTTTTGACCGTTGGTCACGCCTTTTGGAATACGAGCTTTGAAGCTATGGGGCACCTGTTTCAACTGACCTTGGGCGTCATATTCTGGAACGCTGAAATTGAGATCCAGTGTGATGCCATGATTTGCGTCTTCAAGAGAAATTTGCGTTGCTAATTCATAATCTTGCCCAGCAAGGGGTCGACCATGACCTTGATTTTGGGTGTGTCGTTTACCGCTAGAAAAGCTGGCAAACAAATCTGCGAGATCTATGTCGTCAAACGAGTATTCTTGATTGCCAGAACTGTAATGGGCTTGGTTTCCAGCCCAGTTAGGTGGGGGCCTAAACTCCTGCCCAGATGGGTGACGGCCTAGATCATCATAAGCGACACGTTTTTCTTTATCTTTTAAGGTGGCGTAAGCCTCTCCAATTTCTTTGAATTTATCTTCACCGGCAGGGTCTTTTGACACGTCAGGATGATATTGGTGTGCGAGTTTACGATAGGCCTTTTTGATTTCATCGGTAGTCGCCGCCCGAGCAACGCCCAAGATTTCGTAATAGTCTTTAAATTTCATAGATTATTAGTTGTTAATATTGTGACGATGAAAACGGGTGCCATGACATTTACTACAAGGCGGAATATGACCAGGTTTATGAAAATGCAGCGAGGTCATACATGAGTCACAGGTTAAAGTGCCCAAACCAATAATCTCGCCGGTGTGATATTCTGCCTGGGCGGCGATTTGCTTAAGCTTTAGCAGTTCGAGTGTGGTTTTGTCCGTGGCTTCTGTAAAACTTAACCATAACTCTGCTTTGATCAGCGCAATATCAAAACCTAACCAATCTTTGAGCTCTTTACCTGTTTCACTGATGTGTTGCGCAGCGTCTATTAAGTCACGCTTGATGGATTGTTTTACATGACTAATTTCATCTGGGTAAAGTTGGTTTGAGTTTTTGGGATTATCATCTTCAAGTTGCTGATGAATACTGGTGTCATCTTGCTTGGATTGATGGATGGCTTTTTTGAGTGATGACTCGTAAGTAGCGCTTAAATCAACGCTATTAGCGTCTTTCTTAACGTACATTTTGTCTTGTGGTGGCTTAGTCTTGTTCATGATGACGGCCTTTCAATACAAGTTAACTATCAAAAAATCAGCATTAAACCAGCTAAAATTTGAATCTTATTAATTCGATTAATCTCATCTCATCATACTACTAATTATGATTGAGTGAGAGACTCAACGTAAAAGTGCGGTTTTGATGATTAAGTCTGATGATGGACCACGAGAATATTGAGCTTGCATGGGAAGCTGATTAAGATACAGTCAGCAAAGTGCTATAAATAAGACCGAACTATTTTTTAAGAAATGTAGCGAAGCTAAATTGCTACCGTTTTAGCTACCGAACTCGGCAGTGAGTATTGCGTTAAAAAAATGAATTAAAACTCAACCATTTCAAATTCAGCCTTGGTCGCACCACACTCTGGACATGTCCAACTTTCGGGTACATCTTCCCAACGGGTGCCAGGGGCGATGCCATCTTCAGGCCAGCCTTTTTCTTCTTCGTAAATTAAACCACATACTAAACATTGCCAGGTTTTCATGATTTTTCCAGCTGAATTATTAAATTAAAGTTGAGTAAATATTTTACTTACTTTTGTCGTTAATATGCTTAAAAGCTTACAGTTAACAGCCAAAAGATTTATTTGGCCATAAAACAAGAAGCCCGCATTATGCGGGCTTCTCAACGTGCAAACTATCGATAAATCACAATACTTTTTGTAAATCAGCCCGGTACATTCGCCAATGCTGTTCTAACACCCTCAGCATAAGCAGGGTCAGCCTTTTCAAATTGCGTCAATATACGTTCTTGAATACTTTTATTAGCGGTAGATAAGCCGCCAGCAATGTTGCCAAACAATTGTGCTTTTTGGTTGTCATTCATAATGCGGAACAAGTTACCAGCTTGCGAGTGATAGTCTTCATCGTCCTGACTATGAGGGCCAATCCAAGCATCTTCTAACACTGGCATCGGTGGCGGCGCAACATGTGGCGTGGGTACCGGTGCACCTTGTTCAGCCCTGTCGTTGGGGTAAAAGTTTGAAGCACTCACAGTATGCGCTGCATTGGTGTAACTGGCTTCGCCATTACCGTGTCCAACAGGGCATCCCATGCCCGCAAAAGCACCATCACGTTGATAATGATTCACTGGGCATTTCGCCGCATTTATTGGAATCTGGTTCACGTTCGCACCAATCCTATAGCGATGTGCATCTTGGTATGCCAATAAACGGCCTTGCAACATTTTATCTGGTGATGCATTGATACCAGGTACAAAGTTGCTTGGTGCAAAGGCTACTTGCTCGGTTTCAGAGAAGTAGTTATTCACGTTTTTGTTTAATTCTAGCTTACCAATTTCAATTGCCGGAAAGTCTGCATATGGCCAAACTTTGGTTAAATCAAACGGGTTAATGTGATAAGTTTTGGCTTGCGACTCTGTCATGATCTGCACTTCAACACGCCATGATGGAAAGTCACCCCGATCAATCGCGTCGACTAAATCTTTTTGTGCACCATTTGCTGGCATTTTAGCGGCCTCTTCATTGGTTAAAGTTTTGATGCCTTGATTAGTTTTGAAGTGCCATTTGCACCAAACACGCTCACCTTTAGCATTATAAAAGCTCAATGTATGGCTGCTGAAGCCATGCACATGACGATATGACAGTGGAATACCGCGGTCAGACATCAAAATAGTCATTTGATGTAATGATTGTGGGTGATTTGCCCAAAACTCAAACGCATTAGCCGGGTTTGGCAAATTAGTGCGCGCATCTTTCTTTTGACTGTGGATAAAGTCAGGAAATTTGATGGGGTCATTTAAAAAGAACACCGGCGTGTTATTGCCCACCATGTCCCAATTACCTTCTTTGGTATAAAACTTGACCGAAAAACCACGTGGGTCACGTGCGTAATCACTAGAGTCTTGACCACCACCTACAGTTGAAAAGCGTAAAAACACATCCGTTTGCTGACCGACTTCTTGTAAAAAGTTGGCAATTGTATGATCTTTTAAGCTTTTGGTGACCGTAAAAGTACCATGAGCTGCAGTGCCGCGCGCATGCACTACACGCTCTGGAATACGCTCGCGGTTAAAGTGTGCAAGCTTTTCAAACAAATAGTGGTTATCGTAAGTTAATGGGCCTCGTGCACCGACAGAAATGCTGTTGTTGTCATCTGCAACTGGCGCACCTGCAGAGGTGGTTAATGTTGTTTTGCTCATATCGCTCTCCTATTGATTGGTATGGGTTAGTGCTGTTTATCGTTAATAAGTTTAGAGAATAAAATTTTGCAGACATTAATGCGTTAGCGCATAAGTGGCCAGTAGCTCAGAGGCTAAAAGTTGTGTTATTGCGTTGTGATTTGAAATTTTTGTTTTATTCAAAATGACATTGATTAATTGGCTCACTATACGATCTCCTAATAAATTTATCTAATTACTACATGACTAATAATAAGTAATTATTATTGATATGTATAATTGAATGTTCAAAACTCATTGATATGCTAAGCTTATCGTATATAGAATATATAAAGATTAATTAGGAAATTTAATCATGACACTAAGTGAGTTGCGTTTTGTAGTGGCAGTTGCAAAAGAGCGAAATTTTAGACGTGCGGCAGAAAAATGCTTTGTAAGCCAACCAGCCTTGAGTTTGGCTATTAAAAAGCTGGAAGAAGATTTGGGCGTGTTAATTTTTGAGCGTAGCCGCACCGATGTAAGCCCAACCCCGATAGGCGAGCAGATCATTGAGCAAGCGATACGTGCAATTGAAGAGGTGGCACATATTCGCGAAATCGCTAAACAGGGTACCAACCAATTGGGCGGGTCGTTTAGATTAGGTTTGATTTACTCTGTAGGGCCTTATTTATTGCCAGAAATTATCCCAATATTGCGCGTTACTGCGCCTGATATGCCTTTGGATATTGAAGAAAATCTAACGGCACAATTAGAAGCACAACTTAAAAGCGGCGTGATTGATGCTGCGATTGTTGCGTTACCATTTGAAGCGGCAGGCATTAAAACAATGCCTTTGTATGATGAAAAATATGTGGTGATGGTACCTATCGATCACCCTTGGGCTAATCGAACATCGATTAAAGCGGAGGATTTGGCTGAAGAAAATGTATTGTTACTCAATAGCGGCCATTGTTATAGCCATCAAGTGCTAGAAGCTTGCCCAGATTTATCACGTAAGGGCCAGGTATTGCAGGGTAATTCACTGGAAACTATTCGTAATATGGTGTCTTCCAACTTAGGCATTACTGTGCTGCCATGTAGCGCAGCGACAGAGCGCCATGTAAATCCACTTGTAAAGGTAATACCATTTGCAGCACCTGTGCCTGTGCGCAGAATTGCGTTAGCTTGGCGTAAAAGCTATGCGAGAGAACTGGCGGTGAATTGCTTAGCAGATGCGATTAAAGAGATGAAGTCGGAATGTTTAGTACTAGTTAAATAGAAAACATTATGTGCTGGAAAAACAAAAAGGACGCTTAAGCGTCCTTTTGTGTAACTGAATAAAACTTATTTATTCATTACGTACATTGTTACTTCGAAACCGAAACGCATTTCAGTAGCAGCTGGTGTTGTCCACATAATAATTCTCCTAAATGTTGTCTGATTAAGTATTACACAATCTATGACTTGAATAATACAGAACTGTTGCAAATGCAAACTATGTAAAGTGATTAAATAGCAGTCATGATTTTCATTAGTATGCTTTTAACAGGCAGTATTAAATTCCTAGCTTAGTAAGTAACAAATACCCGATATCCAGCAACCGATTCGCCTTGTGTTGTTATTGCCAGTTTCACTTTAACTTCTTCACCTGCGGCTATTCCATTGGCAATATTGGTATTAGCAGCCAAGTATTCATTAGGCTTGAATACTCGCCTTAACTTTGGCTTATCATCAATATCTGTGAGGGTAAGCTCTAAATTTGGGTAAACCTGATTGAACCCCGCTTGATTGATTATTGTGCTGGATAATCTCATTAAACCTGTGTGTTCAGCATCTTCTTGAATATCAGAGTCATCAATCACAATTAATTCAATTTTCTTGGGTAAATTAATACTACAACCGAGCTGTTTACAAGCTTGAATGAGATAAGGTTTTAAATTGGGGTAGTAAATAGCAATCTCGCTACGCAAAAAATAAGTACTTTGCGTAACGGCTACTAGCAATAAAATAAAAGCCAACAAAAGCAATAACCATGTACGCGGATTTTTATTCAATTTTTTAGCGTTAAGTTTAGATTTACCAGCTAGGTCATCAAAAATACTGGGTTGAGTCCCATGACTTGGTTGTGCAGATAGTTTTTCGTTGCTTACGAGACTTATTGTCTCTTGATAAGCTTCGGTATCGTGAGTAATAGCTTCATTGCCAGGCAATGGAGATTCAATTTCATACAGTTGAGCATCGTCAGTCTGGGGCTCGGTTGAATCATCACTAATAGCTGTGGTATCTTCAACGGTGGTTAAATCAATATCAGCTTGAACAATCTGTTGTATTGCATCAAAAACAGTTAGGCAATTACCACAGCGCACTTTACCCTTGTGTTGATGGAGTTGCTCATCCGTCACTATAAACTGCGTTTGGCAGCTTGGGCAATTAGTGATGGAACTCATTTTTTAGTGCCTGTGAGTAGCACCCATGCATCCATATATTGCGGCTCATTCATCGTAAACCACTCCGCGTAAATGGCAGAAACATCGGCCGTTTGTTCTTTTAGAATGCCAGAAAGTGCAATTTTGCCACCGGCTTTACATGAGTTTGCTAGTGCCGGTGCCAATACACTTAATGCGCTGGAGAGGATATTAGCCACGACAATATCAAACTCTTGTGTTTGATATTGTGCGGCATGGTAAAACTCAGCCACTACATTATTCTGTTCGGCGTTATATAAGCTTGATTGAATCGCTTGCGGGTCAATATCTGTCCCTATTACATGACTCGCACCAAGTTTTTTCGCAGCAATTGCCAAAATACCAGAGCCACAACCGTAGTCAAGCACAGTATCCTGAGCTGAAACTGTTTGCGTTAGCCATGCAAGACACAAGTGCGTGGTTGGGTGGCTACCCGTACCAAAAGCTAAACCCGGGTCTAAAATGATATTAATCGCGTTGGTATTAGGTGCACTGTGCCAAGTGGGCACTATCCACAAATTATCAGTGATTTTGATGGGGTCAAACTGGGATTGTGTCGCGCGCACCCAATCTTGTTCTTGGATATTTTCAGTTGAGTATTGAAGGTTAGCTAGCTTGGTTTGACGGTGTAAGTCAGACATAACCTGAGCCACATCAATGCCTTCATCAAATAAAGCGCTGACTAAGTTTTGCTGCCAAATACCAGGTGGCGGGTCGCCTGGCTCGCCAAATATGGGTTGCTCATCAAGCGTATCTGCGTTGGCATCCTCAATAATAGCAGAGAGCGCACCAAGCTCCATCAGTGTGTCACTGATTAAATCAGCGGTGTTATCTTGTGCTTCAATTTTTAGCGATACCCAAGCCATGCTCTACCTACTTACGTTTATTTATTATAGATGCCAAGTTTTTGCTCGAGGTAATGAATACTTGTGCCACCCAAGTGAAACGCAGCATCGGCCATTAGGTCTGCATGTAGCGCCACATTCGTGCTAATACCATCAATCATCATTTCAGATAATGCAATTCTCATACGGGCAATCGCCTGTTCACGCGTATCACCATAGGTGATCAACTTACCTATCATAGAGTCGTAATGTGGCGGAACTACGTAGCCAGCATAAGCATGCGTATCTATACGTACACCCGGGCCGCCTGGCATATGGAATTTATTGATTTTTCCAGGTGAAGGCACAAAGGTATAGGGATCTTCAGCATTGATTCGGCATTCAATCGCATGGCCTTTGAGCACGATGTCTTTTTGGCGGAAACTAAGTTTTTCACCTGCAGCCACAAAAATTTGCTGTTGCACTAAGTCTATACCTGTAATCATCTCTGTCACAGTATGCTCAACTTGCAAGCGTGTATTCATTTCAATGAAATAGAATTCATTATTTTCATATAAAAATTCGAACGTACCGACACCGCGATATTTGATTTTACGGCAGGCTTCTGCACAACGTTCGCCGATTTTGTCACGTAATCTGGCGTTAAGTAATGGCGCTGGCGCCTCTTCAAGAATTTTTTGGTGACGGCGCTGCATAGAGCAATCACGTTCGCCCAAAAATACTGCATTGCCATGTTGGTCGGCTAACACTTGAATTTCAATGTGGCGCGGCTTTTCTAGGTATTTCTCCATATAAACCACGGGGTTACCAAAAGCTGCCTGTGCTTCGGCTTTGGTCATGTTCACAGATGTTAATAGCGCTGCTTCAGTGTGCACTACACGCATGCCGCGTCCGCCACCGCCACCCGCTGCTTTAATAATAACTGGATAACCTACTTGTTTGGCAGTTTTAAGAATTTCAGCTGGGTCATCAGAAAGCGCACCTTCTGAACCTGGTACGCAAGGTACACCGGCTTTCTTCATCGCATCTTTTGCAGAGACTTTATCGCCCATTAAGCGGATGGTTTCGGCTTTTGGGCCAATGAATACAAAGCCGCTTTGTTCTACGCGCTCAGCAAAATCAGCATTTTCAGATAAAAAACCATAACCTGGGTGAATCGCTTGTGCGTCAGTCACTTCAGCAGCGCTAATTACAGCGGGCACGTTTAAGTAACTTTGGCTTGAAGAAGCGGGGCCAATACAGACAGATTCATCTGCTAATTTTACATATTTAGCTTCACGGTCAGCTTCGGAATGCACTGCCACGGTTCGGATACCAAGTTCGCGGCAGGCGCGCTGTACGCGTAAGGCAATTTCACCGCGGTTAGCGATTAAGATTTTGTCAAACATAGCCATGTAATAAAAATCCTATATTTTAAGCAATGATAAAAAGAGGTTCGCCGTATTCAACTGCTACGCCGTTTTCTAATAAGATTTTTTTAACGACACCTGCTTTATCTGACTCAATTTCATTTAATAGCTTCATCGCTTCAATAATACATAGCGTGTCGCCCACTGCGACGGTATCGCCAACCTCAACAAAAGATTTTGCATCTGGTGATGGTGAGCGGTAGAACGTACCGACCATAGGTGATTTAACTGCATGACCTTCATCTACAACCACAGGTGCCGCTGCTTCAACCGCAGCAGGCGCTTGACTAGCAGGCGCGTATTGCATAGGCGCATAATTAGCGAAGTTTTGGTAAGGTGCGCCAGAATTATTACCTGGTCCGTTGGATGTAAAGTTACGACTAATACGTACTTTTTCGCCATCTTCGGTCAGTTCAAGCTCGGAAATGCCTGACTCTTCGACCAAATCAATTAATTTTTTAAGTTTGCGTAAATCCATAATAACCTCTAAAAATCCAGTTAATTAATAATCTTGTTAAATGAGTGTTTGATACTTTAAATAGCTTGAGAACGATGGATATGCCGAATGGCATAATCAAGTGCCAACGCATAACCTTGTGCGCCTAGGCCGCTGATGACACCAACTGCAATATCAGTAAAGTAAGAATGATGACGAAACGCTTCTCGCGCATATACATTAGATAAATGCACTTCAATAAAGGGCACTTTAACAGCAGAAAGCGCATCACGCATAGCTACAGAAGTGTGCGTAAAGGCTGCAGGGTTGATAATGACAAAATCTACTGGTGTCGTTGCAATCGTCTGAATTTTAGTGACAAGTTCAGCTTCAGCATTACTTTGAAATGCTACCAAATTAACATTAGCCTGCTTTGCAATTTCCGCTAGCGTTTGATTGATAGTAGCTAGCGTCGTGTTGCCATAATGCTCAGGCTCACGTAAACCCAGTAAATTGAGGTTAGGGCCATGCAACACTAAAATAGATTTAGCTGACATGGCATTCTGCTTTTTTGGATGCTTTATTGCGTAAATTGCGGTAATTCATAAACGCAAGTTTGCCGAAGTTAGCGGGATTTGTCCAGCTACATTAGTGTAATTAAACGAAATTAGCTAAGGTTAGCTAATTAAGTGGTTGATATTATTAACATATGACACTGTCAAAAAATAGCAATCTTAGTGTGCTGGCAAACTCTCTTATTTTGTGACCAAACTACTGAGCGTGGTTTCTAAAAGTGACTTACTGATACGGCCGAAGTAAGTTTTAACGACATTACCATGAGTGTCAATAATGATAGTGTAAGGCAATACGCCTTTATCGTTACCTAAGGCGTTACCTAGCGTCATGCCCTCTTCCTCAGCTGCAAATAATGGGTAGTTCACCGGTGTGGCTTGGCTAAATTCTTTGACCAGACCAACTTCATCAATTGCAATACCTAATACTACGACGTTTTTATTGATATATTCTTGATGTAGTTGTGAGAGTTCAGGCATTTCTTCTCTACACGGTGGACACCATGTTGCCCAAAAATTAAGCACGATTATTTTGCCTTTATATTGGCTTAAGGCTTGGCTTATACCGTTTTCATTAGGTAAATTAGCGGCAAATAAAGTTTGAGTAGAGATCGATTCATTTTCGTTGCTTGCATCAAGACTCAGCTTATTAGGGCCCAAGAGATAATAGTAAATGGCGAAACCTAACGTGAGCATTACAGCTAGGTAACCAAAACCAGAAAGTAGCTTTTTTAACATTTAACGGTTAAATCCTTATCAGTTGGCAAGATGCAGCTATCGCGTTTAGTAAGCGTTGTCATAAAGCGGTCAGCATTTTGAAAACCTATTGTTTTGATGGTCGTCATTTCTTCACCATTATTATTAAAGAACACAATGCCAGGTGGGCCGTATAAGCCAAAACGTTTTAGTAATGCCTTGTCCTCCTCAGAGTTCGCAGTAACATCCACTTGCAACAGTGTGGTATTTTTGAGTAATTGCTGTACTTTTGGATCGCTAAATGTATATTCCTCAAGCTCCTTGCAGGCCACACACCAATCTGCATA
This sequence comes from Methylotenera sp., assembly GCA_031406605.1. Taxonomy (GTDB): domain Bacteria; phylum Pseudomonadota; class Gammaproteobacteria; order Burkholderiales; family Methylophilaceae; genus Methylotenera. Next base: position 25,182 of record JANOHT010000223.1, read on the forward strand.
GAAATCCAGCATGACCGGTTGACCTTTGGTATCGGCCAATCTTTTGTCTAACTCAGCAATACTAGTGATGCGATTAAAAGCCAGCGCAGATTCGTTTTTTTGCTGATTGTTATTTGTGCTTACAATGTTGTTAAACCCACTAAAAGGTTGCCGTATTGATTTAGCGCCAGAAAGTGCACCAACGAGTAATGCCACACCAACAATTAAAAGAATAACGGCGATGCCTTTCCAGAATTTTGCAAAATTATTGGCATGCGTCGGCAAACTATCCAGCGCATTGAGGTAAACCGCGTTCACAATCAGCAATGCAGACCACAATCCCAATTGAATGCTGGTTGGAATAATGGGAGATATTAACCAAATCGCCATACCCAGCATTAAGGTACCAAAAAAGTTGCGTACCGCATTCATCCAATTACCGGTTTTAGGTAACAAGCTGCCTGCGGATGCGCCAATTAGCAACAATGGCATACCCATGCCGATTGCCAAAGCAAATAAACCTACACCGCCGAGCAATACATTATGTGTTTGACCAATATAAATAAGCGCCCCAGCTAGTGGAGCAGCTACGCAAGGGCTCACAATTAACGCGGAAAGTATGCCCATGGTGAATACGCCTAGAAACTCACCGCCTTTGAGTTTATTGCTGGAATTCATCAATTTACTTTCAAAGTTAACTGGTAGTTTTAATTCATAAAACCCGAACATAGAAAGCGCAAAACCCACAAACAACATCGCAGTAACACCTAGCACCCAAGGGTTTTGCAGTGATTGGCTAAGCAGGCTGCCTGATAGCCCGGCCGCGATACCTGCTAATGTATAGCTTAAAGCCATGCCTAATACGTAAGCCACTGACAAGCCAAAAGCATGTAATTTTGATGGTTTAACCTGCTTACTTTGACTCCCGACAATAATGCTGGACAAAATCGGTATCATCGGCAGAACACACGGAGTGAGAGATAACAGCAAGCCAGCGGCAAAAAAGCCAGCGATCACTAACCATAAATTGCCTGACTTTAAGACTTTGGTAATGTCGGTGTCGTTATCATTAGTTAATGGCGTACTAGACGCGCTCGCACCATTATTAGAAGTAGGTAAATCTACAGTGAATGTTTTTTTGATAGGGGCGTAACATAAACCTTTTTCACTGCAGCCTTGGTAGGTTGCTGCTATTGTGACATCGTTACCCTTAACGGAAGCGAGCTTGATATTAGCTTTAAAATCATGATGATAAACTTCTTGTTTACCAAAATTAGGATCATTTTTGATTTCACCGGCAGGCAGGGTTACCTCAGATATTGAGCCGTCAGTTGCAGGTTGAACGGTGAATTTGATTCTTTCACGATACAAATAATAGCCAGGCGCTACGGTAAATTCAGCTTGAATACTGGTTGCATCTGTCGCGCTTAAATTGAGCTTAAATGCTACATCAGGTGATAAAAACTCATCTTCACTGTCATTAACTAATAACGAGTTGGTAATAGAGCTTTTGTTTGCTTCATCCGCAAAGCTGGGTTGTAAAAACACAACCATCACGATAATTAAAATGCTAACTAGGCTTAAAAGGCTAGCAAGCAGGTTTTTTAGAGCTAAATTTTTTACGCGTTTATGTTCCATCACGTTCCATTTTTAATAATTTAAGCCATTGTAGTGAGCAAATCAGCTTCTTGCATCTTTAAACATATTGCATCACTATCAAATTTTCACTTGTATTTTTTTGTAAATGCACCATACATTATAAATTAAGTAATTAAATTGATTACCAATTATCTAGATAGGTAATTGGCATCATACGTTCAATGAGTTAAGGAAATCTATAACATGCGGTTAATATTAACATTAGCTTTACTGGCATTCCCTGTTGCCGAAATCTGGCTTTTAATCAGCTTAGCCGATGAGTACGGCTGGTGGGTACTTCTTTATTTAGTCGTAATAGCAGTCCTCGGCTTACAACTGATTCGCGATGAAAAATTATTGTTTTCAGGCCGAATGATGCAAAGCCTCACGCAAGGCGGCAACCCAGTAAAAGCCATTTTCGGTAGTGCGCGCAATATTATTGCAGGTGTATTACTGATTATTCCAGGGGTAATCACAGATCTGATGGCCGTTATTTTGTTATTGATTCCAGTGAACAAAGATGGGCAAAACACATCAAAGCATCAAACTCGAAAAGCTGCGAATGATGATGTGATTGAAGGCGAGTTTCGTCGCGAGGATTAACGCCAGTTTTTAGGCTAAACAGTTAGTAAGCTTTATATAGTCAGTCAGACCAATAAGCAAGAGTAAGAAATTAAACCCTATTTGAGAACATGAGTATGACGCATCAAATTACCCTTCAACCTAGTGGCAATAGTTATAACGCCAAGGCTTATGAAACTGTGCTGGAATCAGCAATTAACGCAGGATTTAATATTCCTTACGGTTGCCGTAATGGTACATGTGGTAGTTGTAAAGGGTCTATTGTAAGTGGCGAGGTTGATTACGGCGACTATGCCGCGAGTGCGTTAAGCGAAGCAGAAAAAGCAGCCGGTAAAGCGCTTTTTTGCTGTGCACGTCCGTTGTCAGATCTGACCTTAGAGTGCCGTGAAATGAACATGGACTTTACGCCAGCGCGTATTATTCCTGCGCGAGTAGAGCGTAAAGAGCAGCTTTCACATGATGTGATGGCCTTGTTTTTAAAATTACCTAGTAGTCAATCTCTGCAGTTTAAAGCAGGACAATACATAGAGTTTTTACTCAGAGATGGCAAACGCCGTGCTTTCTCACTTGCTAACCCACCGCATATAGACGGTTTGTTGGAGCTACATTTACGGTTGATTCCTGGCGGGCAGTTCACCCAATATGTGTTCAACGAAATGCCAGATAAAGCCATCATGCGTATTGAAGCGCCGTTTGGCAGCTTTTACCTGAGAGATGATTCAGATAAACCCATCATTATGGTAGCTGGCGGTACGGGGTTTGCGCCGATTAAAGGCATCATAGAGCACATGTTGCATCACAATATGCATCGCAAAATCACTTTATATTGGGGCGCGCGAACCTTGCAAGATCTCTACATGCCTGCTTTACCTGAAGCCTGGGCAGCAGCGCATCCGCATATCACATTCATTCCGGTGTTATCTGATGCAACAGTTGAAGACAATTGGCAAGGCCGTACAGGCTTTGTACATCAAGCTGTATTAGATGACTTTGCTGAGGTTGGTTTAGCTGAATATGAAGTCTATTGTTGCGGTGCACCAGCCATGGTAGAAGTGGCACACGCAAGCTTTTTAAACGCAGGACTCGGCGAAGATGCGTTTTTCTCAGACGCGTTTAGTTATGCAAAACCAGTAGTGAGTGCGGAAGTAAATGTAGCGGTTAACGTCTGATATCTCTGTCAATGGCGATTTTACTGATTAGTCATTGCTGGGTAAGTCGCTAGGTTTGGTATAGTGACACCATGCATACGCTTTCACAATTACGCACTGGCAATTTAACCGGTATTAAACGCCTTGACCTTTCCTGTGACTTAACCAATTTTCCCAATGAAATCTTTGAACTTGCCGATTCGTTAGAGATTCTTAATCTATCGGGCAATGCGCTTACTAGCTTGCCAGCCGACCTGCCAAAGCTACACAAGTTACGCGTGATTTTCTGCTCAGATAATCATTTTACGGAATTGCCAGATGTCTTGGGGCAATGTCCGCAGTTGGAGATGGCGGGCTTCAAAGCCAATCAAATCGACAAAGTATCTGCACTGTCCTTGCCAAAGTTGCTACGTTGGTTAATTTTGACTGATAATCAAATCACCGAATTACCCAGCGCGCTTGGTTCATGTGCGTACTTGCAAAAGCTCATGCTGAGTGGCAACCAGTTACAAACTTTGCCCACTGAAATGGTAGCTTGTACACGATTAGAATTGCTACGTATCTCAGCGAATTGTTTTACAGAACTACCCAATTGGCTGTTGTCGTTGCCAAAACTTGCATGGCTGGCGTATGCCGGTAATCCGTTTAGTGATGCTTATGAAGCGGCTGTAACAGCTGAGCAAAAAATTACACCAATTAATTGGTTCGATATTGAGTTGCAACAATCGTTAGGTGAAGGCGCTTCAGGCAAGATATACCGCGCAAACTACTTGCAAAATGACGTTAGCGCTCCTGTAGCCGTTAAAATATTTAAAGGCGCCGTCACTAGCGATGGCTTACCGCGTAGTGAAAAAGCCGCCAGCATTGCAGTTGGCGCACATTCAGGGTTGATACCGGTTATCGGCGAGATTAGCAGGCACCCAGAAAATGCATCAGGGTTAGTCATGTCACTGGTCGAGCCCAGCTTTGTTAACCTAGCAGAACCCCCAAGTTTAGCGTCTTGCACACGTGATATTTATTCAATAGAAAGACGATTTACATTGGCGGAAGCTTTGAAAATTGGATTAAATATTGCCTCAGTTGCCAAACACTTACACTCAAAAGCCGTCATGCACGGTGATTTATATGCACACAATATTTTATTGAACGCACAAAAAGATAGCTTGCTTGGAGATTTCGGCGCGGCATCTTTTCTTCCGCCAAACGATGTGCATCTTGCTGAGAGTATCCAGCGCATAGAAGTACGCGCATTTGCATGTTTGTTAGAAGAGTTGTTAGATCGTTGTGATGTGCCGCATGAAGTTCAGCGTACTTTTGACGCTCTGCGCGCCTTGCAATCGCACTGTGCCCATTCAGAGTCCAGTGTGCGACCATTATTTGGTGAGATTCGATCAGTTTTAATGTCGCTAGATGAAGGTATCCCATTAATCAATTCGACTACAGAGAATATTAACGGGTAGGCTTTGAATGGCCTCAAACTGTAAAGCCTGTAATTTGAAGCCATTGTGCGACCTAAAGTGGATCTTTAAAAGATATAATTTTTTCTGTGATGCTATCTAAAGTTCAGCGTTTGAATAATAGTTGATAAGTATTTTTTGAAATCAAATATGTGTAATAGTAAATCTACTCAAATCCTTAATTAGCGATAAATTCAATATAAAAATGATGATGATTTATGGAACATAACGTATCGCTTATTACGACAGTCGCTGCTGGGTTTGGCCTCGCACTAATTTTTGGATTTATTGCAGAGCGAATTAAGCTTCCTGCGCTAGTAGGTTATTTATTCGCAGGTATTCTGATTGGGCCTGCAACGCCTGGTTTCGTGGCTGATATTGCTATCACATCACAATTATCAGAAATTGGTGTGATGTTATTAATGTTCGGTGTAGGGCTTCACTTCTCAATTAATGATCTCCTCTCGGTAAAGCGGATTGCTTTACCTGGTGCAATTGTACAAATGACAATAGCGACTTTACTCGGTGCAGGATTAGCTTATAGCTGGGGATGGACGTTTGGAGAGGGGTTGATATTTGGTTTGGCATTGTCATGTGCAAGCACAGTTGTGTTGCTGAAGGCACTGGAATCAAGAGGCACTCTTGAAAGTATGAATGGCAAGATAGCTGTTGGTTGGCTGGTTGTAGAAGACCTTGCGACGGTACTTGTCCTAGTCTTAATGCCACCGCTGGCAGGAATTCTTGGTGGCACACCGCCGGAAGATACTACTTCGCCTTTATGGCAAACGATTGGGTTTACTCTTTTACAGGTTTCGATTTTTATTGTGCTGATGCTTGTTGCAGGTAAGCGATTACTGCCGTGGCTGTTATGGCATGTTGCAAAAACTGGCTCAAGAGAATTGTTTACACTGGCCGTTATATCCGCCGCAATCGGTATTGCGTATGGGGCCGCAGAATTATTCAGTGTTTCATTTGCGTTAGGTGCATTTTTTGCCGGTATGGTGATGAGAGAATCGGAGTTTAGCCAGCGCGCTGCGCAGGAGTCACTCCCGCTACGCGATGCTTTTGCTGTCCTATTCTTCGTATCAGTAGGCATGCTGCTTGAACCGGCAATCATTATAGAAAAGCCGCTCAGCGTATTAGCTGTAGTCGCTATTATTGTTGTAGGTAAATCAATTGCGGCAATGTTTATCGTGCTTGCATTTCGTTATCCACTAAACACCGCCTTGGTCGTGGCTGCTAGCCTAGCTCAAATTGGAGAGTTCTCATTTATTTTAGCGGGCTTGGGTGTGTCACTTGGAATACTGCCATCTGAGGGCTTAAGTTTGATTGTGGCGGGGGCTTTGATTTCAATCGCAATAAACCCTGTTGTTTTTTCAGTCACCAAGCCATTTAGTAAGTGGCTCTTAAGTTTTTCTGAAACAGCACGTCGGTTTGAACAGCGCATAGAGCCTTTTGCAGAGTTACCGATGGATACGGATCGTAAGTTTCTAACAGGTCAGGTGGTAATCGTTGGTTATGGAAGGGTGGGTAGCAGGATAGGCGCCGAACTGAGTGAAAAAGGTATTCCCTATATCGTTGTAGAGCAGAATAGAGAAATAGTAGAGGCGCTCCGTAAGCAAGCAATCCCTGCTGTGTCAGGCAACGCATCAGAGCCTGTAGTGCTTGTTCAAGCCCATATTCATCATGCAGCGATGTTGGTGATTGCAACGCCAGATACACTTGATGTTCAAAAAATAGCGGATACAGCAACAACACTTCAACCAAAAATTGAAATTGTGGTTCGTACACATAACGAAGAAGAGTCTAAACTTTTAAGCCAAGAGGGCGTTTACAAGGTATTTTTTGGGGAGGAAGAGTTAGCAAAAGGTATGACCAAGCATGTGATTGATCGATTCAAACCACGTTAATTTTTTAAACCCTAACATCGCAACGTCTATATATTCAGGTAATTAAACAACCCACCGTCATTATTTTAAATTTTTTGCTGATAATCGCCAATGCATCAAGTGTCAAAAAGCGACCCCCTTCCAGGATTAAAACACACTCACTAACCAAGACTCATCACTATGTTTGCTATCGAACAGACTGTTCGCGAACGGGTCTATAGTATTTAACTGTTACATAAGTGTAGTTTATGGTTCGCTGGTTTGGTAGGGCGCAGGGCTAGTGATCATAGATTTGATACCCCGCCCATTTAGGAGAAATCAAATGTATAGAATGCTAATTGTTGTGCCACTTACGGCGCTTCTGCTAAGCGCCTGCGTGGTTACGCCCGTGGATAGAGTAATTGTGGCACCGGCACTGCCAGTGATTGTGGAATTAGACGTAGAGCCCTATTACTATCAACACGGATATTACTATTACTACGACAGCAACCAATGGCGCTACTCAAATTCAAGATCTGGGCCTTGGGCGGAACTTCCCAGAAGTCACTACCCTAAAGAAACCCGATATAAAGGCCGCGGTGATGGGCGAGGCAGAGACAAAGACAAAGACCGTGGTCACGATCATGACCGCCATGATGACCGTCGTGATCGGAGATAACCTGAATGCTACCGTTTGTGCTGATTATGTTAAGTAGTTTCGTGCGCTAAACGTATGTAGTTGGTCAATCATCATTCGTTAACCATTTAATCCACTCTTAACGAATGGTTAACGCTGGAGGTGAGCCGCGCCCAACGGCCGACGAGGTACGAGCGCTGGCTGTTGGGCATCGGCTCCACTGCGATGTTGGGTGGCAGGTTATTCTTTGTTCCGCTTGTCAAGGCGTGCCACGAAGTTCTCTAACGGCCCCACCGCGTAAACCGCAAAGAAGCCGAGGGATTGCGCCCAAGCTCCATGCTCTTCAATAAATTGACTTGCAACAGGTACTAAGCTCAGTGCTGGTAGTCGATATGCGTCAAGGGCTAATATTAATCGGCTTCTCTGACCATGTGGAATTGATGTCTTATGCTCAATGGCCTTTTTCAGAACTAAGGCTGCCTCTGATATCGACAAATGAATTTCGCCAACTTCTCCAGTATGCGCAAGTGCTTCCCAGAATTGGGGGTCGGTTAGCGCACGAACGACCTGTACACCAATTCGGAGGTGATCAATTTCCAGGACATAGTCCTCATCTTGCTCCCCTCGTCCTTTTGACTGGACTTGTGAACCTTCGGCACTAATTACGGCTGCCAGAGTAGTACAAACCAGATCAGAGTCTTGCTCATTGCGGGGTGCTAAACCGCGAAGATTCAGGCGGATCAATCCGTTAGGATCAATACTTGCGTATCGAGTAAGTTCAGGTCTTTCGCTTTCGCTAAAGCCAATCGACTGCTCATCTCGAAGGTTAGCAGCCATTACGTGGCCTGAAGGCTTAATTGAGCCCTCCATATGTTTGGTGAACTTTCTACCCATAGAACCACACCTTGGACAGGCTTGGCGTGGGGTTTCTTCGGGCGCTAATGACAAGGGTTCTCCGCAGTTGTTACAAAAAACTTGATCCATGATCTGCCCCCGAGTTCTCTAGCTGCCCAACCGTAGTTATAAGGCGTTAATTACTCAATTACGCTTCATCAATATGGTTTGCAGCAGCAATTCAATAATAAAATGAGCTAATTTAGAGCTACGTGTAGATAATTAATACATAGCACATTTAAGAGTCAGCCACACCAAGCGTTCCAAACTCAACGGGTGATTTAACATAGAAAAGCCGTACATTTTCAGCTTTAAGTCTTTCAAAAAGACGATCAGCATCTTCTGCAGTGACGGTAATTTGCACCTCTAATGGCTGGTCTGCTAAATCAAAAAAATGCGCAGAATGAATGCGCCGGTCAGCGCCATATCCTTCAATCGCTGCAAATTTCGTAGCGCCAGGCAATCTCATCTCTAGCGCCAGTTCAATAAGCCATTCAGCAAGTTGCTTCCCTTTGTGGCGTCGATTTAATTCAGTAAAAAAGGTTATTTGATAGCCATCCATGATGCTCTCCTTAACTAAGTTCACGCCATTGCCAAATAGCTAGCCCGCTACCGTTTTTATCAGTAATACTTGTTGGGTTGTTATGGCGTTTATTACACACGCTAGATTATCTTACTGTAAGAGGATGACCACTACTACCATTGCTAAAAGCTATTTAAATAAAATGGATTGCTTAGATTCGCTCGCCTTTTTCTGTTCAGCAAGTATTTGAATGAGTTTTTCAAGGTTATTATTTTGTATTAAGTCATGCGCGCGTTTTGCCGCGGCTTCTGCCTTTTCTAAATCTCCTTCAGCCAGCGCGTGCATGCCTTCGAGCAATGCAGCATTGCCTGCTTTTAACCAACGCGCTTCTTTTTTTCTAAGTCTGTTTGCGGGTATACGCCGTAAAAAAAGGATGAACCTTAGGCAAAAATGCATGGCTAAAAAGCCTAACACCATTAGAATGAGTAAAAAATTGAATGAAAATTGGAATCGATAAGGCGCACGCACAATGAGTACGTAACCTTGATTATTACTTGCCAGCCAGATGATGCTCACAAGTAATAAGAGCATGAATACTGACCAAAACAGCTTGCGCTTGATGAAGTGTACTAAACGTCTTAATTTAGAATGAGACAGCCTCGCAAGCTCTGACTCTAAAGGTGGTTCAGCGTTTATAACAGTATCTTCAGTGTTTAACATAATACTTAATTGCTTTTTTCAAGGCTTTGTTTGTAGCGGTTAACTGCTGCCAAGCTTTCAGTAAGTTGCGGTAGCTCAATGCCCACGTTGCTGTCTGAGAGTTTTTTTAGTAGTTTGAATGCCTTGATAGTGTCCGGATGTTTAGTATCATAATATTGATTCAGCCAATCGTTTACTGAGTTAATGTCGGCGTTGTAGCTGGCTTCGTCGTGTTGCAGTAACGCAATACGCGCCGTGAGCAACCGTAACTTTAAGTTTTCGCGCAGGTAAAAGGCGTGGTCAGCAGAGAGCAGGGGAGGTTCTGGTTTTTCGATGCGCTCTACAGTTACCAGGTTTTTAATATCTTCCCAAACTGACAGACCAAATTTTTGCACAGCGCTCAATTTTTGTAAGGTAACTGAATTATTCGTTGAACCTACATTTTTAGTGGCTGCTAAATTCAATGTTGGCTGCCGCTCGCTGATTAAAGGCAGTGTTGCGCATAAATCTCTCAAGCTTTCGAGTTGTGCGCTAATGTTCATGACATCTACCTGCGGTAATTTGCGTAAGGTATCAATTTCAGTGGCTAGTGTCTCACGTAGCTGCGTGGCACGTGGTAAATCAAGTGGCTCCAGACGCTTATCTGCCGCTTGTAGGGCTAATAGTGCAGATTTTACATTTCCAGCGAGTTGTAATTGTTGGTTGGCAATGGTTAGTAATTGCTCTACTTCAGCCAGTGCCGTCGCTTCACGGTTTTCCGCCAATTGGTCGTATAGTGTTTGTAACACTTCTTGCTGGTCGCGCGACGCTTCTAGTTTTTGCTCCAAAATCACTGTGCGGGCATTAGCCTGCGTGCTACGTTCTTCGGCTTGTTTTGCCAGTGCCAAGCTTTGTTGATTTAACGATTGATAATTTTCTAGTTTTTGGCTAAGCGCTTTTTCAATTTCATTAAAGCGATGCCGTGTATTTAGCCATTGCCAAGCAAGTGTAAGTAATGCA
>JANOHT010000237.1:0-2782 GCA_031406605.1 Methylotenera sp.
TAAAGATTTTGAGCTAGCGGCTAAGATTGAGGCGGTGATTGGCTGGCAACCCGCCAATGAAGGTGGTGCATTAACAGGTACGCCCAATGAAGATGCGCGGTTTAAATATATTAAGTATGACTGAATGGCTACTATCGGCCATGAGCCGCCATTCAAATTTATTTAAACTGGAACTGTTGACACTGTGCTTAAGTAAGTATTTAATGAAGTCATTAGGTTGTATTTTGGCTAAATGAAATTTATTGGATTTTTTATTTTTCAGTAAAGAAATATTCTGAAAAGATAAATTTAGTTTTAGCCGCTAAGCAAGGCACATGACAATAAAAATGGCTGAGCAAAACTCTGATAAAAAGGGAGCTACAAAGGATCAGTCTATGCTGATTCAAGCTCCTGCGCTCTCGCTACCTAAAGGTGGCGGTGCAGTTCATGGAATGGGCGAAAAGTTTTCAGCCAACCCAGTCACAGGCACAGGCTCTATGGCGGTGCCAATTGCCACATCCCCAGGGCGTGCAGGTTTTGGCCCTCAGTTATCACTTTCTTACGACTCTGGTGCAGGCAACGGCATATTTGGACTCGGTTGGAATCTTGGTCAAGCTTCCATTGTGCGCAAAACAGATAAAGGCTTACCACGTTATCTAGATGATGAGGCAGACGTATTTTTACTCTCAGGGGCTGAAGACTTAGTACCGTTTAACGATGCATTAGGAAAAAAATTACCTCCCGTCACGCTTTTACTTGATGGAAAAAACTACCAAGTATTTCAATATCGGCCACGTATGGAAGGCAGCTTTGCAATAATTGAGCGTTGGGTGAATAAAACTGATGCCAAAGAGTGCTTTTGGCGCACTATCAGCAAAGACAATGTAACCAGTTGGTTTGGTCGTACTCAGTTAAGTCGAATTTTTAATCCCTCAAATCATAATCATATATTTCAATGGTTGTTAGATGAAACACATGACGACAAAGGCAATGTAATTCGTTATGAATATTTAGCAGAAAATTCAGAAGACATTAAAACAAACGCGCACGAGATTAATCGTCTGCCATTGCAGCGCACTGCAAATCGTTACCTAAAGCGCATTCAATATGGCAATACCGTTTCTTATTTAGATAAAGCTAATTGGCAAATCAATAAATGGATGTTTGAAGTCGTTTTTGATTTTGGTGATTATCCAAATAAGCCGTGGCCTGTTAGGGATGATCCATTTTCAAACTACCGAGCTGGTTTTGAGGTGCGAACTTACCGCCTTTGCCAACGAGTGTTAATGTTCCATCATTTTAGTGAACTTTGGGCTAATCCTGCAGATAAAGATAAGTCATATCTTGTTAAGTCCACCAATTTTCATTATCAGCTAGGCGATCCAAAAGATCCAGATAAAGCAGGCTACACGCAACTTAAGTCAGTTACTCATCACAGTTATGAATGGGTAAATAACAATTACGAATCTCGCCAACTTCCACCATTAAACTTCAAATATTCTCAGCCAAAAATTAACAATGCGTTACAAACTATCGCCGCATCTCAACTTGAAAATCTACCAGTCGGCACACAAGGTTATGGTTATCAATGGGTGGATTTAGATGGTGAAGGCTTGTCAGGCGTGCTGTCAGAGCAAGGCGGCGCTTGGCATTACAAGCCTAACTATGGCGAAAGCAAGCTTGGCCCAAGTTTCGGCTCAACTAAGGTAGTTGCCACCCAGCCCGCTTTTGCTGCTTTATCTTCTGGCAGACAGCAGTTGATGGATTTAGCGGGTAATGGCGCGGTAGATTTAGTCGATTTTAGTGGCATTACACCAGGGTTTCATGAGCGCACGCATGATGATAACTGGAAGCGTTTTGTGCCGTTTATTTCTTTACCTAATATCGATTGGAACGACGCCAATCTTCGTTTTATTGACCTCACAGGCGATGGTCACGCCGATGCCTTGATAACCGAGCATGAAGTATTTACTTGGTATCCCTCACTAGATGAGCGGGGATTCGAAAAGTCGCAACAAGTGCGGCAAGCGACTGATGAAGAGATTGGACCAAAGCTGGTTTTTGCAGATGGTACGCAAACCATATTTCTTGCGGATATGTGTGGTGATGGCTTAACCGACATAGTACGCATTCGTAACCGTGAAGTGTGCTATTGGCCGAATATCGGTTACGGCCACTTTGGCAAAAAAGTAACGCTTGATAATTCACCTCAGTTTGATCATCCTGATATGTACGATCCGCATCGCATTCGTCTTGCAGATATTGATGGCAGCGGTCCAATTGATATTATTTACCTTGGTCGCGAAGGTGCAAAACTATACTTCAACCGAAGCGGTAATAGCCTAAGCAACCCACTAACCATTAATTTGCCTATCGCGACGGAAAACTTAAGCGCAGTTCAAGTGGCCGATTTATTGGGTACAGGCACTGCCTGCTTAGTTTGGAGTTCGCATCTGCCTGCCGATGCATCACGCCCTGTACGCTATATCAATTTAATGGCAGAAGGTAAGCCGCACCTGCTGATAGAAACTGACAATAACCTAGGCGCAATTACCAAGGTTGAATACACGCCATCCACCAAGTTTTATATTCAAGACAAGCTCGCAGGTACGCCGTGGATTACAAAGCTACCTTTTCCTGTGCATTGTGTAAGCAAAGTGACAGTTACAGATAAATGGCGCGACACTGAATTTAGCAATCGCTATAGTTACCACCATGGTTATTTCGATGGTGCAGAGCGTGAGTTTCGTGGTTTTGGCCGTGTGGAGCAAGTTGATATTGAAGATTATGGCAGCTTTGCAAA
>JANOHT010000010.1:0-5750 GCA_031406605.1 Methylotenera sp.
TAGCCTTCGAGCTTATAGCCCCCACGCCCGTCATCAGCCAGTTCGACCATTTTAATGGCAGTAGAACTGATATCAATTCCGATCAGTGGTGGGGTTGATTCTGTAAAAAAGTTGAATTTCAAAATGAAATTCCCTCTCAAAGTTAGTTAGTTACGCGCATTTCTAATAATTTACATTAAATCCTAGCAACAAGTTTAATGCCTGTAAAGCAATTTTTTATTTGAGAATTTTTTTATTGGTAAATTTTAATGATTATTCACAAGGGTTATCATACCAATTTATAATGAGAGTACACATACAATCGAAATCATTACTTCCATGACCCCAAATAAATGGTGGCACTATTTAATATTAGCTGTAGTTGTTGGAGGATTATCCTTAATTGCACTAATCGCAATCGCTGCCGCGCTGATTTACCCGTCCTTGCCTTCAATTGACGCGCTGACTGATTACCATCCTAAGCTACCGCTACGGGTTTATTCTGAAGATGGCTATTTAATTAGTGAGTTTGGTGAGGAACGGCGAGCTTATATCAAAATTGAAAATGTATCACAAAACATGAAGGATGCTGTTGTTGCGATTGAAGATAGGCGCTTCTATAAACACAACGGCATTGACACTAAAGGCGTGATGCGTGCGGTTGTCACCAATCTTAAAGGTGGTGCAAAAGAAGGTGCAAGTACCATCACCATGCAAGTAGCTAAAAACTTTTTTACTGTCCCAAATGGTAAACGCACCATTATCACCAAAATTAATGAAGCTTTGCTTGCGCTAAAAATTGAACACAGCTTAAGTAAAGACAAAATATTAGAGCTATATATTAATCAAATATACCTAGGTCAGCGCTCCTACGGCTTTGCAGCAGCGTCGCAAGTGTATTACGGCAAACCCCTTGAGAAAATTAACTTGGCAGAAACTGCGCTACTGGCAGGCTTACCAAAGGCACCTTCTAGCTACAATCCTTTTGTCAACCCAAAGCGGGCCATCACTCGCCAGAAGGAAGTGCTGCATGATATGTATCGCTATGGATTCATCAATGAAGAAAAGTATGAGCAAGCCCTAAAGGAACCACTGCGCTTCAAGGCATCAAAGCAATCTAAAGATTTGGCCGCCGAGTTTGTTGCTGAAATCGTACGTGAAAGCTTATACGCTAAATATCAAGATGAAATTTACAGTAGTGGTCTAAAGGTTTACACCACTATACGAAAAGCCAATCAAGAGGCCGCTAATGCTGCTGTGCTGGAAGGTATTTTGGACTACGATTTACGTCATGGCTATCGTGGGCCAGAGAAAATATTGGATCTGGAATCCCTGCCATCCACCGACAAGAAAAATGCACTGATACTGCATTAGACGAAATTGAAGAGTTTAACGGCTTTGTACCTGCCATTATTACCAGCATTTCCCCTAAAGCAATTGTTGCGTACAAAAAAGGTGGTGACGAAATTGAAGTCACGGGTAAAGGTTTAGCTTTTGTAGAAAAAATGCTTAATCATAAAGACCCTGCCAAGCGCTTACTTAAAGTGGGCGCTGTCATTCGCTTATTAAAATCCAAAGATAACTGGCGTGTCGTTCAGCTACCGCAAGTAGAAGCCGCTCTTATTGCTCTCGACCCACAAAATGGCGCAATCCGTGCATTAGTAGGAGGTTTCGATTTTAACCGCAGTAAATTCAATCATGTGACGCAGGCTTGGCGCCAGCCAGGCTCAAGCTTCAAACCTTTTGTATATTCTGCAGCGCTAGAAAAAGGTTATACACCTGCAACCATAGTAGAAGACGAGCCCATCAGCTTTTCAGCAGGCGATACAGGCGATAAAGAGTGGGTGCCACAAAACTACGATACTTCGTACGAAGGCCCAATAAGGCTACGTCAAGCACTGGCTAAATCTATTAACATGGTAGCCATTCGCGTGCTGCAATCGATAGGACCAGGCTACGCACAGGATTACATTACCCGCTTTGGCTTTACTGCAAAAAATCATCCTGCCTATCTAACTATGGCGTTAGGGGCAGGCTCAGCCACGCCTTGGCAAATGGCTACTGGTTATGCTGTATTTGCTAATGGTGGTTACCGTGTGAAACCAAATTTAATTGCAAAAATTGTAGACCACAATGGTCAAGTCATTGCAGTGACCAAGTTTGATCAAGCGAACAATGGCGCACCACGTGTAATCGATGCACGCAATGCATTTATTATGAACTCTATGATGCAAAGCGTAATACGCAACGGCACGGCAGCTAAGGCTATGCAACTTGGTCGCAATGACCTTGCAGGTAAAACCGGCACCACGAATGACCATTTTGACGCATGGTTTGCTGGCTACAACCCAAAACAAGTTGCTATCACATGGATAGGTTTTGATAAACCAAGATCTTTAGGTAAAAGTGAAACGGGGGGCACTGCTGCTTTGCCTATCTGGATAAAATACATGGCAACCGCCCTTCGTGGCGTACCGAATGAATACATGGCGATGCCTGATGGTATCAGCATGATTAAAATTGACCCAACTACAGGTATACGGGCTGACGATGACGAAAGTGGCATTGTTGAATATTTCTACCATGAAAACCCGCCGCCACAAATTGAAAGCTTTTTACCTGGACTGTTTGGTGACGAAAATTCTGACAACGCCGTGACAGACCAAGCGCAACAGGTATTGCAACCGGAAATTATTTTGTCACCGTCCATGCCTCCTACTCAGACATTACCAACTCAGCCAAACAGAGAGACTAAGCCTGAACCTAGTAATGGCCAAAATGCAGCAGCAAAAGTATTAAATCCAAATTAATTTAATCTATCTCACTCGCTATGGCAAAAGAAAACTTACAGCAGTTGCGGCAGCTAATTGCCCAGCACGCAGCACGCATGATGGCAGAAGATGGTATTTCTGATTTTGCTTATGCGAAAAAAAAAGCTGGTCGGCAAGTGGGTGCTGTTGACAATAGTGTACTGCCTTCTAACCTAGAAATTGAAGAAGAGCTGAAACTTTACAACGCGCTTTTTTTAAGCGATGAACAACCAGAAAACTTACGTGAACTGCGTAAAAGTGCACTTTACACAATGGAGTTGTTAGAAAAGTTCAATCCATATCTAACAGGTGCCGTGCTAGACGGCACCGCTGGCTTAGGCTCTGAAACGCATATTCATCTATTTGCAGATAGCTTAAAAGACGTGGAAATGTTTTTGCTTAATAAAGATATTCCATTTGAAACCAACGAAAAATCATATCGTGTGATGAACGATGGTAAACGTGACAAAAAAGGTGATAACCGCAAAAAAGTACCAGTTTTTACACTGGAAATGGTGTCGGGATTAATCAAGTTAAGCGTGTTTGAAGTGGACGATATGCGCGTTGCTACTAAACGCGCAACTGATGGAAACAATGCTGAAAGAGCGAACATTGAAAGTGTTAGAGCTATGCTAACACTACTTTAAATTTCAGCAGAGATACTCGTAGTAGAGTTTTTATGGTTCGTAATGATTAATTAACTTTCAACCATCGTGCAACATCCATCGCAAAATAAGTCAAAACACCATCTGCACCCGCGCGTTTAAATGCTAACAAGCTTTCCATCACACAAGCCTTTTCATCTAACCAACCATTTTGTGCCGCAGCTTTTAACATGGCATATTCACCACTCACCTGATAAGCAAACGTTGGAACGCCAAATTCATCTTTAACACGACGTACAATATCCAAGTAAGGCATGCCAGGCTTCACCATTACCATATCCGCGCCTTCTTCTATATCCAAAGCGACTTCATTAATCGCCTCATCTGAATTGGCGGGATCCATCTGGTAAGTGTATTTATTGCCAGAGCCTAAATTACCAGCCGAGCCTACAGCATCACGGAATGGTCCATAGAAAGCCGAGGCATATTTGGCTGAGTAGGCTAAAATTTTAGTATGGATATTGTGTGTACTTTCTAGCGCTTCGCGGATCTGGCCTATGCGACCATCCATCATGTCAGAGGGTGCCACAATATCTGCACCTGCGTTCGCATGAGAGATGGCTTGCTTCACCAGCACTTCTATTGTGTCGTCATTTAGCACATAACCTGCTGCATCAATTAAACCATCTTGACCATGCGTGGTGTAAGGGTCTAAAGCCACATCAGTGATAATACCAAGCTCAGGGTGAGCAGCTTTTAACGCTCTTACCGCACGCTGCACTAACCCATCAGGGTTAAATGCTTCGGCAGCAACTAAACTCTTATACTGCACATCAACTACTGGGAATATAGCCAATGCAGGAATACCTAACGCAACACACTCTGCCGCAGTTTTTAGCAAGACATCAATACTTTGGCGTTTCACACCCGGCATAGAAGCCACTTCTTCAGTACGGTTTTCGCCATCTAAAACGAATACAGGGTAAATCAAATCATTCGTCGTCAGTACGTTTTCGCGCATCATTCGGCGTGAAAACTCATCTTTACGCATGCGGCGTGGGCGGGAATATGGATAGCTCATGTTGTTACCTTAATTTTTACCTAAATTCGAATCAACCGAATACTCTCGCTAATTCAGTACCTGGATCAGGTTGGCGCATAAACGCCTCGCCTACCAAGAAAGCATGTACATCATTGTCTTGCATAAGCTTTACATCTTCCGGTGTAAATATGCCGGACTCTGTCACTACAAAACGGTCTTCTGGCAACACTTTTAATAAGTCTAGTGTAGTTTGCAGTGTGACTTCAAAGGTGCGCAAGTTACGGTTATTGATACCGATTAACGGCGTATCAAGTTGCAAAGCAAGCTCTAATTCATCTGCATCATGTACTTCTACCAGTACCGCCATACCTAACTCATGTGCCAGCTCTTCTAAAGCGCGCATCTGGTTTAACTCTAAGGCCGCAACAATCAGCAAAATACAATCAGCGCCCATCGCACGTGCTTCAAACACTTGATAAGGATCTATCATGAAATCTTTACGCAATACTGGCAGCTTGCAAGCGGCTCGTGCTTGTTTTAAATAGTCGGCTGAACCTTGAAAATACTCAACATCAGTGAGTACTGACAAACATGCTGCGCCGCCGGCTTCATAGCTTTTTGCAATTGCAGCTGGATTAAAGTCAGCGCGGATAACCCCTTTTGATGGACTCGCTTTTTTAATTTCCGCAATCACAGCCGGTTTATTTGCCATGACTTTTTTGTGAATACTGCCAACAAAATCACGCGGCTCAGGCTGAGCTTCCGCTAAACCCTGCAACTGATCTAAGCTGACTGCCGCCTTGCTAGCTGCCACTTCCAAAGCTTTAGTGGCTAAAATTTTATTTAGGATGTCTGACATTGATTTAATTTACCTAGCTTAATTTTTCTACTCTATTGAATATTGACTATATGACTATATGACTATTTTTAATCATATGTTTTACCCTGATGCTTAATCCAGCCAGCATCATGCTGACCTTGCGGGTCATGATGAGTCCAGTGAATAATTCCACCTTTTGGGTTATATTCATACTCACCGCTGAATGAAACTGCGTCACCGACTTTTATATCATTGATACGTGGTGCCAAATCGATATTATGCGCAAATAATAGCGTTTGCCCACTCGCGACCCTCACCAAAAATCTTTGATGGCGCGAACCGTTAATATCATCGGCTAGATCTTTAACAACCTCTCCGCTATCCTCTACCAGCGCATCACTAGCTTTTTTAGCAAATAAATTAGCAACATTAGGTACTTTGGATGCAGCCTCAGCTAATGGCTTGTTTTCGCCTAAAGACTGAAACGAGATCGT
>JANOHT010000019.1:0-14067 GCA_031406605.1 Methylotenera sp.
GGTCACCTGTTAATACAATTATTTAGATAAAGATTTTAATGCCTGTTTAATACCGCCGGCCACACCCACATCTGCTGGCAAGAGCTTCACTGCCGCAAGCGCTTCACGTTCGTTGTATCCTAATGAAATAAGTGCATTAAGTACATCGCTGCTGGCTGATTTTGGTTGATTTGTATTATTGGGTGTTAAGCCTGATACGCTGAATTTATCTTTAAGTTCTAACAATAGGCGTTCTGCGGTTTTTTTGCCAACGCCAGGTACGCGTGTAAGCATGGCAGTTTCTTGCATCGCTACAGCTTGCACCAGCTCCTCTATCGACAAACCACTTAAAATAGAAAGTGCAGACTTTGCGCCTATACCATTCACCTTAAGTAATTGCCTAAAGGTACTTTTTTCTTGCTCGGTACCAAACCCGTACAGTAATTGCGCGTCTTCACGCACGACAAAATGTATGAGCAACTGTATTTTGACGCCAAGTTCAGGTAGATTGTAAAAAGTACTCATCGGCACTTCAACCTCATACCCTACACCATTACAGTCAATCACCACTTGCGGCGGTGTTTTTTCAATCAAAATGCCGTTAAGCCTTGCTATCATCGCGTTTGCCTCATCATATTAATCTACCGCCTTTGACTCTAAAGCCAGCAGTCGCAAGCCTGCCCAAACCCTGTCCGCCATGCGCATGACAAATTGCACAGGCTAAAGCATCGGCGGAATCTGGCTTAGGTGCCGCAGGCAGTTTGAGTAGCCGTTTCACCATTTCTTGAACTTGTTCTTTTTGTGCATGGCCGTTGCCGACGACTGCTTGTTTCACTTGCAAGGCAGTATATTCTGCCACAGTTAAATTGCGGATTACAGCAGCGCTAATGGCTGCCCCACGGGCTTGACCTAGTAATAGCGTAGATTGGGGATTTACATTGACGAAAACTTTTTCGATTGCAACTTGGTTTGGCTGATAGGTATCAATGACTTCAAACAGGCCATCTAAGATGATTTTGAGTCTGGCTGGCAGCTCCTCCCTATCATCTTCTCCTTCTACTTTATTTTTTTTGCCACTGGCAGTTTTAATAGTGCCGCTTGCCACATAGGTGATTTTCTCGCCGATTTTTTCGATCACACCAAAGCCCGTCAAACGCAGGCCCGGGTCGATTCCAAGGATTCTTATTCCATCGTTTGCCATCACTTCGTCATTCCCGCGTAGGCGGGAATCCATTTTTTAGATACTTGATGTAAAAAACAATTTGGATTCCCGCCTACGCGGGAATGACGGGAGTAGCATACCTTCACTATCAATTAATCCTCTATCACGGCAGTGGTATAAACATCTTGCACATCATCTAAATCTTCCAATGCATCCAAAATCTTTTGCATTTTAATGGCATCGTCACCAGTAAATACGGTTTCATTACTTGGTTTCATCGTCACTTCAGCAAGCACAGCTTTTAAGCCTGCAGCTTCCAAGGATTCTTTGATGGTTAAAAATTCATTGGGCGGCGTAATCACTTCTATACTGCCGTCTTCATCGGTAACGATATCTTCTGCGCCAGCCTCTAGCGCGATTTCCATCACTTTATCTTCAGAAGTGCCGGGTGCATAAAGCAAACTGCCACAATGCTTAAACATAAAGGCTACTGAGCCATCGGTACCTAAATTACCGCCGAATTTGGTCAATGCATGGCGTACATCAGCGACCGCGCGCTGTTTATTATCAGTCAGGCAGTCAATAATAATCGCCGCACCATTGATACCATAGCCTTCGTAACGAATTTCTTCATAGTTCACGCCTTCTAACTCACCGGTACCTTTTTTGATAGCACGGGTGATATTGTCTGCAGGCATGTTTTCTTCTTTTGCTTCTGCTACTGCCGCACGTAGTCGTGGGTTCATGGTAACGTCGCCACCGCTTAAACGAGCTGCAACGGTGATTTCTTTAATGATTTTTGTAAAAATCTTGCCGCGCTTAGCGTCTTGGCGACCTTTACGATGCTGAATATTTGCCCATTTACTGTGACCTGCCATACCAATTCCTTGAGTGATTTTTTAAAACATACTGTAGACATAAATCCTATCTGCTCGATTTTACCATACAGACAATATGTCATCACTCTATAGCTAGTATTAGCTTTGCCTCTATTCTTGGCCTTGCGCAGGATCTACGTTTTTATGACTTCTGATGGTAATGACAGAAATGACAGCCAAGGCTAACCCAATAAGCAACATACCGATTAACTCAGTTTGATTTGGCGTTTCCCCTAGCTGTAACCATGCTGCAATGACGCCTATTACTGGTGCCAGCATACTCGCCATGCTTGCAACGCCTGCAGGTAAACGCTGCAACGCATACAACCAAAGCAGCCAAGCTAATGCACCCGCCAACACCACGTTAAACAACACTGCGCTGATAAAGTAAGGTGTCCATTGTATGGGTGGTGCTGGTACAACAAGCGCCACTAACGCTAACGGAATAGAGCCTAAAAACATAGGCCATGCGGTCAATGTAAGTAGATCTAACTGTGGTTCAGACTGATGCAGCTTTTTCGAAATGATGACTGATAGCGCCCAAAATACACCAGACAATACACCTAAAGTCAGGCTAAACAATTCACCTTTTGCATGCGCTGGATCAAAAAACATGACGATACCCACCACTGAAAATATTACCGCCAGCCACTGCCAGCCTTTAATTTTTTCATGCAATATTGGCCAGGCCAGTAACATCACCCAGAATGGCATGGTGTAGGTGAGCACCGCAGTTTTACCTGCGCCGCCTTCGACTAATGCCCATATCAGTAATCCTGTAAAGCCACAGGTCTGCAACAAACCAAGCAGGACAATAGTCGGCCATTGTTTAAGTTTGAATGGGCGCTTAGTGAAAAATATCACCAAGAATAACAATAATGCCCCGCACATGGTACGTATGGCAGCAAATTGAAAAGCGCCTGCATATTGCAATGCGCTCTTCATCACTACCCAGTTATAGCCCCAAATAATGGTGAGTAATAACAATGCGCCAAAGGCACTAAGCCCGCTTTTTCTGTTAATAGCCATCATTTTTAAATACTGTTTGTATACCCATATTATTTAGTATTAAAACTTTTAATCACTAATTCCAGATATGTGTTACTGCTTTCCAGCCACCTTCGGTTTGTTTACGGTAGACCAAATGCACATTGCCGCCGAATGTTTGCCTTACCCCTTGTGCATCAATCATCGCGCCGCTCCAGTTACCACGCTGATAAGCCAAATGACCATCTTCTACTGCTGCTGCAAGCGTTAACTTATGGTCAATTACCCCTGCACTAATTAGCCCCGCAAAGAATGCTTGGATAGCTAACACACCGACCACAGGCTCGCCTGCAGGCGCCGGCATGACTACTGCATTAACATCATAAAGTGGTGCAATTTCTTCTGCATTTTTTGCATTAAATGCTTGGTCAAACTTTGCATTGATTGCTGTGATCTGCGCTTGAATATCTGACATATTGATGACTCTCTTCTTGAAAAATTAAAGTGATTAAAATAGTGTTTAGTGTCAAACAAGAGCAGGAACACCTAAACTGATTAGGCCTAGCATCTCTTGAAGTTGTGTACGTTGTGTTTCATTCAAAGCTTGCATACATTGCCTTAGCCGGCGATAGTAATCAGGCATCACGATATCTAACTTAGCTTGTCCAGCCTCGGTTAAGCTGATTAAAACACTGCGTCTATCATCCTTGGTAAATACACGTGAAACCAAACCACCTTGCTCCAAGCCATCAATCAAGCCTGTCATGGTGGCCCGCGTTACACCAGCTTTTTCAGCCAATATGGATGGCGTAGAAGTTTTGCTTTCTTCTCGCATCAGCAATATCAGTACCCACCAACGACCTTGCAACAGGCCATATTTGCTCAAACAAGTATCAATCGCTATTGATAAATCAGTAGCAACACGAAGTAATTGCAAAACACTGGAAATCGCTGTCACATCCGCATCTGGATAGCGTTCAGCAAATTTACCAAGCATTTCTGGAGAAGGGAGGTCTTTTAATTGCAGCATAGTTAGGTACATTATAGTTAGCTAGCTAACTATGTCAATAGTATTGATTAAATTATCAAATATTTAGCGCAAATGTTCTATTTGGGTCATTGGCTAAATTATTTTTAGGTGTATATTAAATGGGCTTACTAGAGGAGAAAATAATGAAAACATTACAACAACTACTAGCCACTAAAAAACATAAAGAAGTGATTTCGATTGCCCCACACCGACCTGTATTTGATGCTTTAGTGGTATTAGCTGAATATAAAATCGGTGCTTTGGTGGTACTTGAAGGTGAAAAACTGGTGGGAATCTTTTCTGAGCGCGATTATGCGCGTGAGGTCATCCTCAAGGGTAAATCTTCAAAAACCACGCAGATTAGTGAGGTCATGTCATCCAAAGTATTATCCGGTAAACCTAGCGATACTGTAGAGCAAGCGATGTCTATCATGTCGGAGATGCGTATTCGTCATTTACCTGTAGTGGAAAATAACAAAGTGATTGGCATGTTATCGATGGGTGACTTAGTGAAAGAAACCATTGCCTATCAAAAAGACCTGATTAGACAATTAGAAAGCTATATTAAGAGTTAATCTAGCTTTAAGCATGCTTCTCAAGGGATTGGTGTGCAGAGGCTAATGTCCAAGGACCTGTCCAAGCGCTGACATCTAGGATGTTGGTGCTTAGTGAATATTCGCTGAGTTGTTTTTACCTGTAATCATGGCTTTGATTAGGTTTTGCTTTTGCAACACCGACATGAACATCACTGCGAAAAGATGTAACACTACAAAACCCAATAAGATATTAGATAGTAGCGCGTGAGAATCTACAGGCCAATCCTCACCCCAAAAAGCATCTGTGCGGCTTAACCAACCCGTAGCCGCCAATAATAAAATCAATAGCCACAATATATAAACAGCTAACTGACCCAATGGGTTGTGTCCTACATGCGGCGAAACAGTTAATGAACATATTTGTTGAATATGCAATTTAATTGACCGCAACGTAGGAATGGTGAGTTTTGACGTAGAAATTTCGCTTAACCAAACGCCATAAACAATACGTAGCATGACTAAAGTCGCACCAGTATAACCAATCACACGGTGCCAATAGCCAGTGTCGTTAAAGGCGTTAATGAGTACTGCAGCAGCCACTGACCAATGGCTAAGTCGTACAAATAGACTCCATAACACCTGTTGATTATTAGCCACTTGTTATTTATCGGTTTGAGTTAGTCTGCTATTTCTGACTTCACCACATCCAGAGTTTTAGCATCAAAATAGATTTCTACCTTTTTGCCCTCTTTATCTTTTCCGTAAATTTCGTAGCACTCGCCATCCACTTTAAATTTCTTAATGGTGTAACCTTGTGCTTTAATTTTTTCTTTTGCAGTGCTTTTAGACATCCACTCAGCTTTTGGATATACCGGGCAATCAGCACCCGCATTGGCATTGATTGAAGCTAAAACCAAACCTGCACTCATTAATGTTACTAATATTTTACGCATAGAATTCCCTAAAATTAATCTAAATGACAATCATTATTAATTATAAATCAACTTTATAATTAATTGATGACGAATATGTTAAACAAACGCCCGAATGCGATTAATGGACTTTATAGCACCGGGTGAATTTTCATCACATCATCAAAAGTGTTATCCAAACTGTAGCCAAGCCAGAGCAAGCAATCAGACCCGCCATGACCAAGCGCGAACCACGCATCTTGGTCCAGAGCAATACGCCGGTGATTGACAGTATCAATATCGCACCTGCGATAGAATCTGCAAGCAATACCCAAGCCGCATTCGCGCCCACCCCTTTATGCATGCGCGTTAAAAAACCCCACACATTTGCATCCTCGCGTTTAACAGTAGCGAACTGATTACCTACAATATATTCAGCTTGAATACGTGCCTGTGGCAGCTGGAAGTCAATTTTAAAAGTTTCTGGCTGCTTAACGGCTTTATCCATAAAGCGCGCTTCACGCGGCGGCTTTCCACCTTTATCACCCTTAGGCTTAACAGGGTCATGCTGAATATTGAGTTCTCTTTGAATAAACTGCGTGAATGCCTTAGCGTTGCTAGGGATCGGTGCAGGTACCGCTAACTGAATCTCACTTTCTTCCATGTGTACTGCTGGAATCTTCATCACAGCACGATGGTTGAGTAAAAAGCCAGTGATGCCGAATAATAAGCCTAACAAAGCCCCCCATAAGCCTAACCAGCCATGGATTTTTCTAAGTAATCTAATGGTATTGCCGCGTTGTGAATTTTTTTGGGTCATTGTTATTTGGAGTTAAAATTTCTACGTTATTTATATATGGAGAGCGTACTTACATGACGAATATTTTCGTACGCATCGCCTTGATAGTTGCCTTTACTTGGCTCTAAATGGATCACTTCTAATACATATAAACCAGACCAAGGCATGGTAAATGTGGCTTCACCATTGTCGTCGGCATCTAGTTCTTGCAACCACTGGTTAGGTGCCATTACTTTTAACTTAGCTTTAGCTAATGCTTTACCATTTAGGTTTATACGCACTTTATTATCAGTCAACGGTTGAATATCAAGCGCATGGCTGGAGATACCTTCCGCCTTGCCAGAACCGATTCGCGCATAATACATGGGCTTAACGATGCCGTAATGATACTTGGTCATGTCTTTCACCTTCATGCTAAGTTCATGTGCGACTATAGCTTGATTAACTACAGGCTGATTATTCGCCCCTACAACGGCAATATAATCCGCCGCACGTTTTAAAGTTAATGGCTTATTGCTTGCAACTGCCATGACTTCTGGTGCAGCAATGCTATCCAACCTACCCCCAGTTTTTTCGCGTACACCGCCTTCGTATTCACCAAAGTAAAGCTTGGTTTGACCATCAGCTTGCTCTAGCCAGATGAAGTGAGCAGAGGCAGGTAAGGCGATTAAAAGACTAGCTAGTGCCGCAACTATATTCAATTTTTTCATGTTAATCCTATTCTTTATTTGAAATCAAATTTCAAGGTTGCGTAAACACTGCGTGGGTCACCGGGTAAGGCACCCGCAAAAGTAGCGCTGGTGTAGTAGGTTTTATTGCTAATGTTGTTAAAGATAAGCGCAGCTTCCCACTTAGGCTGCTTGTAACCAACCACCGCGTTGTAAACGGTGTAAGACGGAACTTCAAACGTATTAAACGCATCCGCAAACGAATTACCTTTGTGTACAGCACCTATGCCAAAATTGATGCCCTCAGCAAAGCCTGATTGCACTTGGTAGTTACTCCATAAACTGAATATTTTTTCACTGACTGCGGTTGGACGAAGGTTATAAACTGGGCGCGCAGCCGCGATTGCAGTAGCAATAGGAATATTACGCGATTTATTTTTAGCATCCATAATCACCGCATTACCCGTTAGTTTCCAACCTGCTAACGGGAAAACTTCGGTCTCAAACTCAACCCCTTCTGTTTCGTCCACACCATCTTGCGTTACTTGGCTTGCGCCTGGCAAAGTCACAAAATAGTTTTCACGTTTGGTTTTAAACAAAGCCACATTTAAATGGGCTTTATCTTCAAAGAATGAGGTTTTTACACCGACTTCTATCTGCTCAGAGGTTTCAGGGGCGGTCGCCACACGCGTTGCTTCAGTGGCTAGGTTAATAAAACCACCTTCGCTATAGCCTGTGTAAAACGCCAATTGACTATTAGGTTGATACACTGCGCCAATAGAGCCAGAAAAAACGTTACTGGTTTCATCAACTTCGCGGTACACATTGCTTTGTATACCCTTATCTTCAAAGCTCACACGGTCGTTACGTAAACCAACCCGCACTTTAACTTGCTCAGTCAACTCCATTTGATCTTGCGCATAAAATGAAACAGTATCGCTTTTAATTTTGCGGTCGAAACTAGGCGTTGCAACTAAGCCTGCTAAAGAAAACGCCGTTTCAACTGGGTTATACACGTTTAAGATTGCAGGTAATGCGTAGTCAATACGGCGCGTGTCCACATCAGTATTGTTAAATTCCAAGCCACCAAGTAATGTGTGCTTGATGTTGCCTGTATTTACTTTCCAAGTCGCTTCATTTTGCAAAGTGGTATAGCGCGCCTCATCATATTGCTGACGTACATTACGGCGAAAGCTGTTATTGAGTTGAATATTACCTGTGGCATTTCTTAAAATATACAAATCACGCTGATCGTTAATCAATGCGGTACGCAGTTTTAAAGCATCTGAAATCTGCCAATCGTGATTGATATTAATGCGCGTGATTTTTTGTTCAGAATCGTTAAACGGCGTGTAATAACGTGTTTCCTTTGAAACATCGGCAATTTTAGAGTTTCTATCAAACACAATACCGTAGTTATCAGGCTTAATTTTAATATCGCGGCGATCAATATCCACCGTTAACGTTTTGGTTTCATCAATATTCCATCGCACGCTAGGTGAAAACTCGGTGATATCACGATTTAAACCACGATAACCATCTGTGTGCTCAGAATCCACGATCAAACGGCCTGCCACACCATCGGCAATCTTACCTGTTAAATCCACAAAGCCATTAAACGTACCGAAACGCCCAAATGTTGTCCCTACTGTTAACTGCGTTTTATCTTGCGGCTGCTTACTGATGACGTTAATCGTACCACCTGGACCCACAGGGCCAAACAAAGCTGAGCCTGGCCCTTTTAACACCTCAATGCGCTCAATATCGTACATGGTACGAAAGTAATTATTTTGGGCGGTGCCATCTGGCATGGTGTCGCGCATAAAGCTCAGCGACAGGCCACGTGAGTTAAAACTATCCCCAAAACCATAGCCACCGCCCATTTGCGGCTGCACGCCCGGTGCATTGGCAATCATGGCTTGATTCATCGTGCGAATACCCTGCTCTTCAATCATTTCTGACGTGACAACCGAAACGCTGGCTGGAATGTCGCGAATGGGCGTATCCGTTTTACTGCCTGAATAAACTTCATCATTGGGCGTAGCGGGCTTAATACGCTTTTGTTGCACCGAAACTTCTGGCAAAGATTCCGCATCTGCCTCTGCCGTTTTTTGTTCTTCTGCCAGCGCGCCACCCGCTTGCACCGCTAACAATACTGCTAAATAAATCGATTTTTTACGGAAACTGTTTTTATAAAAACCATGCATAGTAAAACTCCCCTTAAAATACATAACTATTGGCTACAGGAGTAAAACTCGTTGGCTATTAAGTCGATAAATAATTTGATGAATCAAAAACTGTTAATGATAACCATTATCATTCAATAAATCAAGCCAAAACCCGTCATTCCCGCATACGATTTTGCAAGTGCTTTAGCACTTAGCAAGTCGGAGTACCCTTGTGGTGCGTAGGCGGGAATCTAGGCAAGGTGGCGCTTAGAGTGGTGGTTTGCTAAACATGAAGCTACCTGGATTCCCGCCTACGCGGGAATGACAAATTGTAGATATAAATATTCTAAAGATATGTGCTCTGCAACCCACATGGATATTGGCCTGCAGGCATGCACTGGAATGCTTCAGTCCAGTGCATGTTTTTAAAATTCAATAACACGTGTTTACAGCATCTCCTTCTTTTGCTAAATAATCCGCCACCGTTTTTTTGGCAAATTTGGCCATTTCTTCAGGGGTTTGTTGTGTGCCAGTGTTTAACTCTTGCGCATAGTTAAATGGCACAACATACAAACCGTCTTTATCGGCAGGCGCACGTAAACGAACAGGCTTGTTAGACTGACTTAAATTTGTCCATTGTTGGCGTATTTCGCGCCAAAATGGCTCGGTATTTTTAAGGTAAGTGTCACCCAGCGCAAAGTCGTAACCTTTAATGCGCTCATAACGGTTAAAGCCCATTTCACGTGCAATCACAGGGTTTGTCGCATTGGGTTTTACCTCTTTGCTGTCTTTATCCAGCGCCACTTTATTATTTTGCTGCTCGTGCACCCAGCCTGTTGGCAAGATAATATGGCGGTTACTACCCAGTAACACTTGGTAATCGTTACGCACCGTGTATTCGCGGCGAGGCAACGGGCGCCAAGCATCTTGATTGTTCCAACTTGAGAAGTTGCCAAAATGCTGCCAACTAGTCACGCCACCATAACGTGGTGAATCATCCACTTGATACACTGTTTGTGACCAAGCGTCTTTTTGTTGCGCGGCAGGAACGGTCTCGGCAAGCCATGTACCATGCCCTTTAAACACCAATACCTGTTTGGGTTGAAATTGCCAATCTTGCCGCCAATGCTTGGTCACCATAGCCGGATTCAGCTTGCCATCAGCATTTACAGTTTGCATGACTAAAATATGCTGTAAGGAGATAAACTCACCTTTATCTTCAAGCACATACACTTTCTCGGTGGCCCAACTTTGGTAAGGCGCTTTTGGTTTGTAATTCTCCGTAAACCCCGCCACTTCGATAAAATCAAAGCTCACTTTGTACTCGCCCACCATGGCTAAAATCGCGCGTCTATCACGCTCTAAATTGCTAATGCCAACTTCTTGTAGCTTTAACCATGCAGGGCTTGGCTGCGTATCCAGCGTCACTGGCACGCCTTTCGATGATCCGCCACGTGGTTTTAAGTCGGTGCTATCGGTAAAATTCCACGCAAAGGTATATTGCCTTTCTGCAGTTGCGGCTTGATGACCGCTATTGCCTGTTACGTCATCTGGCTGCGCTACTGCAACTAGCGCAGTCAAACTCAATGCCATGGCTGCATATATAAATAGAGGTCTTAACATGTTTAATCCTTAAAAAAATGACTGCCTAAAATTGATAACTAAAACTGGCGGAAAGATTTCTGCCAGGCTGAGAATAAAAATCAACGCCCACTGGGTTGATTGCATCGGCTTGACGAATATCACTCCACAAATAATATTTTTTATCCAACAAATTATTTAAAGCCACATTCAACTGTGCATCTTTAAATGGCTTCCACCACGCGGCAAGATTCACAACGCTGTAACCTGCAGGCTTATAGTGGTCACCGTTAGTTTCATCGACACGACTCACTGCGCGTGCGCTGCGTACACGCGCCTCTGCGCCCCACTCACCCATATCACGCTGCAGGCCAATGCTGAGACGGGCAGGTTCAACACTATTCAGCGGTTGATTGTCTGACTCATTTTGACCGTGCGTGTAAGCAATCGCACCGTCTAAGCGCCAGCCGCTGGCAAAATCCCATTGCGAACGCGCTTCTACGCCATAAATACGCACGCGTGAAATATTGTCATTGATAAAGGTATTGGCAACGCCACTGATACAACGTGCGTCTGCAGGACAAGTCAGCGCAATATTTTCGATGAAATCTTGATAGTGATTATCGTAAACAGACACTTGACCACGCACATCGGCCGCTTGCCAGCGTGTGCCAAGCTCTAAGCCAACACTGGTTTCTGGTTTAAGATTGGTGTTAGGGCTAATGGCATATTGCTGTACCGCATTGCGGAAAGAACCATTCACCTCATTATAATTAGGTGCTCTAAAACCAGTGGCTAATTGACTATAGAGTGACCACACGGGATCTAGCTTCCAGATAGCGCCAAACTTAGGCGAGAAACGGGACTCTTTTTTGTCTTCAACCGTGCGATTATTGGCTGTAAGCGTCCTTTGAAACAGGCTATCTACTTGTGGTTCCAGTTCACGTCTGTCATAACGAATGGCGGGAATAAGGCTTAACCGATTATCCATCAAGCCCGTAATCTCATCTTGAACATAAATCCCCAGAGTATCGGTAGTGCCTTTAGGGAAATCTCTCACGGGGTATGTATCTCCCGCTAAAGTATTGCTCACTGTGCCTGTGGTTAAGTTATAACGGGTTAAATCGCGAATTTCAGTCGTTTTTAATCTTGAAAAATCCAAGCCATAGGTAAACAAATGGTTTTGCTGGAATAAAGTAGTGGCCGAATTGAATAATATATTGGCACCGTAGCTTTCCTGCGTCATATCAAAACCTTGGTCAATCAGACATTGATTAGCGCCTGCTGTCACTGCAGAGCAGGTTGCCGTGGTATTGCTACGGGTTTGCAAATTGTCGTTGCTAGTTTGCGCCACTTGTCTAAACAGTCTTAGATTGAGTGCATCATAAAAGCGATTCTGCGGTGTATGTTGCCACTCTACGCTAGCGCGCCAGCGATCACTTTCATCCTCTCCTGTCATCGCAGTCACCCTGGGCAAATTACTGGTGAGCCGCTTCACATCGACCTCGGCCTCCTGGTTACGCCCTTCTAGCGTCAATGTCACTTTGTGATCATCCGCAGGGCGAACAATTACTTTGGCAATGGCGCCATCGTCGGTGATGTCTTGCGGATTAGGCTTACTACGGAAGCGGCTAGTGCCGCCATCATTACCACGATTGTCTAGCTGGTTCGCTTGCGTATGGGTATAACCTAGCATCAACTCGACTTTATCACCTCGCCACGCACCTAATAAGCTATTCGTGACCCCGTCATTTTCGCCCGTGAAGCCAAAACGATATACAGCACCATGATCGTTGCCAGCCTTGATAATATCTTGCGGATTCAGCGTCACATAGCCAACCACACCGCCGAGCGCATCAGACCCATAAAGTGTAGATGCCGGGCCGCGCAATATCTCCACTTGCTTCAAAAAATCTTGAGAAACCGTGAGTGGGCCGCTAAATGTAAAGTTGGTAGGGCCACCGCTATCATAGACATCGGGCAGACGTACGCCATCCACCATTTGAATAATGCGGTTATCTTCCAACCCGCGAATATTCAGCCGGGTTGCGCCAAATCGACGCAAATCTCGTGCAAACGTCACATCAGGCTGGTCTTTAAACAAATCTGCTTCATCCACCCCTATTTTGCGCTGAATGGTTTGCTGATCAATCACAGTAATGGTGGCGGGAACTTGGTCAACGGCTGTTTCTTTGCGCGTTGCCGTTACCGTTACCTCTGGCAATGCGTCAGCGGATAGCGCGACAAGTTGAGACGCAGGGGATGATTGAGCTTCCTCTTGGGCGTGGGCTGGCATGGACTGGCTGGCCGCATTCAGTGCGAACATCACAGCCACAGCAATACGTTTTCTGGGTAAATACAACATCATGTTAACTCCTGTTTTAATTTGCTGGCTACAGGAGAAACACTCGTTGGCTGGCTACATGAATAAAATAATGGCGCAAGCAAGAGAGACTAAGCTCTCTAGATAACGCCGATAGCAGATTAAATGAACTTAATCATTCCCTTCATCATAAAATCCCGCATTGGGTAAGAACAAAAAATACATAGCTTTCTTTTGTATTCAATTTACTCACAGCAGGTCTGGCGCTTACTGACTCACCAGTCACCGATATTTGCATAATGACTAACAAAACTATTGAGGCTCACTGACAAACCCTAACTTAGTCACGCCGGCGTTTTGTGCATCTGCCATCACTTCAGCCAAGATTTGATAACGTGTTTCTCTATCCGCACGGATATGTAACTCTGGCTGTGGCTCTTGTTTCGCAATCTGTTGCAACTTCACCTTCAATTCACCCTGCACCATAGGCACGTCGTTCCAATACATCTTGCCTGTGCCATCGATTGATACTGAAATCACTTCTGGCTTTTCAGGTAAAGGCTGGCTACTTGCCAGCGGTAAATCAACCTTAACCGCATGTGTAAGTAATGGCGCGGTAATAATAAAAATAACCAGCAGCACTAACATCACATCAACTAGCGGCGTAGTGTTAATCTCCGACATCGGCGCCGTGTGTTTTGCTGCACCTACTCCATGACCCGACCCTATCATGCTGGCACCTCAACCGCGTGTATGCTTTCTTTAACCTGTGAATTCGCTTTTACTAACTCTTGCTGTACGTGAATAACCGCTCCTGTCATCAGTAAAGTATGCAATTCATAGCCGAAATGCTCGATTTGGCTGATTAAGACGCGGTTGCTGCGCACCAATGCGTTGTAAGCCAACACCGCTGGAATCGCCACAGCCAAACCAAGCGCAGTCATAATCAACGCTTCACCCACAGGGCCAGCTACTTTATCTAAAGTCGCTTGTCCGCTTTGGCTAATGCTGGCAAGCGCATGATAAATACCCCATACCGTACCGA
>JANOHT010000030.1:0-2036 GCA_031406605.1 Methylotenera sp.
TTCGCAGCTTCCATAAAGCCTGCCAAAGGCGTTTCAACACGCATCAATGCATTGCTGGATTTGAGTTTACTGCGCTTGCCACTCGCAGATTCTATTTGCATAGAACCTTGAGTTTCAGTCATGATAGAGGCAATTTTAAAATTACCGTCTTCTTCAAAAAATACGTTCATTATTTACATACATTCTTTTTAATGTTTTACTGATTCACATAATTACTATTTATTTAATCACTTAAGTTACTATTTTATCTCCAGCATGAATACCGCAGAACCTATCTCGCAGAAAGCCGTTTTGAATGATCCTCAAGCTGAGTCTATTTTTAAACAAGCTGGCTTGAAAAGTACAGCTTCCAGACTTGCTGTCGTGGCTGTATTAGCGAATAATAATTTTCCACTTACGCATCAAGACTTACTCAAACAGCTCGCCGATAATTTTGATCGTGTCACCTTATATCGAGTACTTGATTGGCTGCTACAGCATCACATCATTCATCGAATCGCTGGCGAAGATCGTGCGTGGCGCTTTCAACTTAATGCAAATCGCCCTGCTGCAATCGAATCTAGCAATAAAAAATTACTGCCTACTGCTACAGCCAGTTCCCGCAATATTTCTGCCAAAAAAATGCTAAACCAGCATTCACACGCCCATTTTCAGTGTAGTCAATGCGGCAAAATATTTTGCCTGGATGATGTCCATCCAAAGCTATCTAGCAGTATACCAGCCCATTTTACCGTTGATACCATTGAACTCAACATAAAAGGAAAATGTGCAGATTGCCAATCGCGCTAAATGTCTCTAATTGCTGATTATCCCCAATTATATTTAACCTGAATCGCCCTTTTCAATGCAATTTAAACTGACAGACTTATGACATTAAATGCAACTTAGTTGCAATAAATGATTTATAAATATATTATGCAACACTGTTGCATAATATATGAGGTAATCATGAATCATTTAGTAGTCAGTCCTAAAATCAAAAAATTACCGGTCACTGTACTATCAGGTTTTTTAGGCGCGGGTAAAACCACCCTGCTGAATCATGTTTTAAATAACCGTGAAGGCAAGCGTGTAGCCGTCATCGTTAACGATATGTCGGAAGTTAATATTGATGCAAAACTCATACGTGAAGGTGGCGCAGAACTCTCACACGCAGACGAAAAATTGATAGAAATGAGCAACGGCTGCATTTGCTGCACCTTGCGTGAGGACTTATTAATTGAAATTAAACGGCTGGCAGAAGAAAATCGTTTTGATTACTTACTCATAGAATCAACTGGAATATCCGAACCTTTGCCAATAGCGGAAACCTTTACGTTTAGGGATGATAACGGAATTAGCTTATCAGACATTGCACAATTGGATACGATGGTGACAGTGATTGATGGATACAATTTTTTACGTGACTATGGCTCACTTGATTTTATTGCTGATCGCGGGGAGGTTATGAGTGAAGAAGACAATCGCACCGTTGTGGATTTGCTCATTGAACAAATAGAATTTTGTGATGTGCTGATACTTAATAAGACGGATCTAATGCTTACAGAAGAAATAACTTTATTAGAAAACATACTTAAAACACTGAACCCTCGCGCAGACATTGTGCACAGCAGCTTTGGCAAAGTAAATCTAGACCGCGTGATGCATACCGGTAAATTTGATTTTGAAGCTGTTCAAGATGCTCCAGGCTGGCTAAAAGAACTGCGCGGCGAACATCTGCCTGAAAGTGAAGAGTATGGCATATCAAGCTTTGTCTATCGGGCACGCAAACCATTTCATCCACAACGCTTATGGGACTGGTTCGGTGCAGAATGGGCAGGCGTCATACGCTCAAAAGGCAATTTTTGGATAGCAACGCGACCAGATTATTGTGGCAATTGGTCGCAAGCCGGTGCGATATCGCGCAATGAACTGGCTGGTTTCTGGTGGGCAGCTACACCAAAAGATTATTGGCCAGAAGAGGCAGAGCAATTAACTACTATTCACTCACGTTGGCAAGAACCGTTTGGTGATAGGCAACAAGAGATTGTGCTCAT
>JANOHT010000067.1:0-18954 GCA_031406605.1 Methylotenera sp.
ATTGCATCCTGTTTCTCGCGCCTTTGTTGAAGCAGCTGGCAACATATTGACACCTAAAGAAAACTATTTGGTCGACAACGTACAGGAGATTTCAGGCTTTGGTTTGCAAGCCGATTCTTCATTAGGTCGTTTAAAGCTTGGATCCACACAGTTTTGCAATATAGATAACACGCTCACTAAGCATTTAAATGAAGATGCTTTAAATGTGCACCTAGTTTCTGAGCACGGTTGGCTAGCAAGTTTTGAGATTGTAGAAGCGATCAAACCTGATGCGATTTCTACAGTAAAAGATTTGTTGGCAAACGGGTTTAATGTTGAAGTGCTCTCTGGAGATCGGCTGCAATCTGTGGAACGTATCGCTAAAATAGTTGGTATTGAGCATATACATGGTAACTGTACGCCGCAAGATAAGCTCACTTATATTCAATCTTTAGAGCGACAAGGCCGTAAGGTTGTGATGGTGGGTGATGGTTTGAATGATGGCCCTGTGCTTGCTAGCGCGAATGTTTCAATCGCTATGGGTCGGGCTGTGCCGCTGGCACAAGCGCAATCTGATTTTGTAGTCATGGGAGGGCAATTAGCGTTGTTGCCGCACATGATCACTCAGGCAAAACGTACGATGCGTATCGTCAAACAAAACCTAATATGGGCTGCAGGTTACAACGCAACTTGCGTTCCGCTGGCGGTGGTTGGGTTGCTGCCCGCTTGGC
The DNA here is from genome assembly GCA_031406605.1 of Methylotenera sp. GTDB lineage: Bacteria > Pseudomonadota > Gammaproteobacteria > Burkholderiales > Methylophilaceae > Methylotenera. The sequence continues at coordinate 711 of JANOHT010000067.1, forward strand.
TAGCTGGTCTTGGCATGGCGCTAAGCTCACTGTTGGTGATTTTGAATGCAGCACGACTGTCTCGTGCACCAATATCTTTGTTGGAAAACACCTAATGGATATTCTTTTTTTACTAATCCCGCTCTCCGTTATCTTGGTACTACTGATTTTGGGAGGGTTATGGTGGGCTATCAATTCCGGCCAATTTGAAGACGTCGAAGAGGAGGGGGAGCGAATTCTGCATGAAGATTGATTTAAATCAAACTGGATTTTGGCACTGTACGAGAAAATGCTGGATGTAAAACTCACAAAGAATCATTAATAAGTATTGAATAAATACTTAACCAACAAGAAACATGGGGGTACCAAATGCAAGACCTGAACGCACATTCAACCACCTATAACGACTCCGTTGTACGGCAATTTTCTATCATGGCTGTAGTTTGGGGCGTGGTAGGTATGCTGGTCGGGGTAGTCATCGCCGCTCAGCTTGTCTGGCCTGAGCTTAATCTTGGTTTACCATGGACTAGCTTTGGCCGTTTGCGTCCACTTCATACCAATGCGGTAATTTTTGCATTTGGTGGCTGTACTTTATTTGCCACTTCATATTATGTGGTGCAACGCACCTGCCAAGTAAAATTGTTCTGTGGCAAATTAGCTTCTTTTACTTTTTGGGGATGGCAGCTTGTTATTGTAGCCGCTGCAATTTCCTTGCCTTTGGGTTATACGCAAGGCAAAGAGTACGCAGAGCTAGAGTGGCCTATTGACCTCTTAATTGCAGTGGTTTGGGTGTCTTATGCGGTAGTATTTTTTGGCACAATCGCTAAACGTAAAGTAAAACATATTTATGTAGCTAACTGGTTCTTTGGTGCATTTATTCTTACCGTTGCTTTATTGCACATTGTGAATAGTGCGGCTATGCCAGCCAGTTATATGAAGTCCTACTCAGCTTACGCAGGTGTACAGGATGCAATGGTGCAATGGTGGTATGGGCATAATGCAGTAGGCTTTTTCTTAACTGCCGGCTTTTTAGGCATCATGTACTACTTTGTTCCAAAACAAGCAGAACGTCCTGTTTACTCCTACAGTTTGTCAATTGTCCATTTTTGGGCGTTGATTTTTACTTATATGTGGGCGGGTCCTCATCACCTTCACTACACTGCATTACCTGATTGGACGCAGTCTTTAGGTATGACATTCTCACTGATTCTCTTAGCACCAAGCTGGGGCGGAATGATCAACGGCATTATGACAATGTCAGGTGCATGGCATAAATTACGTACAGATCCGATATTGCGCTTCTTGATTGTTTCATTGTCTTTTTATGGCATGAGTACATTTGAAGGGCCGATGATGGCGATTAAAACTGTTAACTCACTTTCACACTATACGGACTGGACTGTTGGGCATGTGCATTCTGGTGCGTTGGGTTGGGTTGGCTTAGTTTCTATGGGCGCGCTCTATTACATGGTGCCGCGTTTGTTTGGTCAAAAACAAATGTATAGCATGAAGGCAATTGAATGGCATTTCTGGTTAGCAACTATCGGTATCGTGCTTTACATCTCAGCGTTATGGATTTCTGGCGTAATGGAAGGGTTAATGTGGCGCGCTATCAATGATGACGGTACTTTGACTTATACCTTCGTAGAAAGTGTTAAAGCTAAATTTCCTTACTATCTTACACGTTTAATAGGTGGTCTTCTTTACCTAAGTGGCATGGTCATTATGTTATGGAATGTGCTTAAAACGGCAACGAGTGGCAAGCCTAAGCTTGCTTATATTCCACTCGCTGTTGCTCATGCTTAAGGGAAACGATTATGTCTAATTTAAAAACAAATAATTCCCAGAATAGCGATGTTAAAACTAAGAAGGGCTTCAGCCACGAAAGTATTGAAACCAGTAACTTTAAGATGATCGTACTGATTTTACTAGTAGTGGCATTTGGAGGACTAGTGGAAATTGTGCCGCTATTTTTTCAAAAGTCTACCACTAAGCCAATTAAAGGTTTACTGCCTTATACAGCGGTTCAGCTTGCAGGACGTGATATTTATACTCGAGAAGGTTGTTATAACTGTCACTCGCAAATGATACGTCCTTTCCGTGCTGAAACTTTGCGCTATGGTCATTATTCAGTCGCAGGAGAATTTGTTTACGATCATCCATTTCAGTGGGGTAGTAAACGGACTGGGCCAGATTTACACCGCGTAGGTGGAAGATATAGCGATGAATGGCACCGTATTCACTTAATTAATCCACGCGATTTAGTGCCGGAATCCATTATGCCAGCCTATCCTTGGCTGGAAAACACACCGGTTGATGCCGATGCTATGGCACCTAATATGACCGCACTTCGCGCAGTAGGCGTACCTTACACTGATGCTCAAATTGCAAGCGCAGCAGAAGATGTAAAAGGTAAAACGGAATTAGATGCGCTGATTGCTTATTTACAAGTACTAGGTATTCATCTCAAGTAACCTAAATTTTAACATGGTACAAATAAATGGATATTAATACACTTCGCATATTGGCTACTGTCGCTAGTTTTATCGTGTTTATTGGCATAGTGGTTTGGGCTTGGCAGCGCCGCAACACATCAGATTTTAAAGATGCCGCCAATTTACCATTTCAAGAAGACCAAACTGCAGAAGACCAAAGTAAAGAAGACTTAAACGTAAATAAAAATTAACGTTAAGCACATAAATAAGGGAAATAAAATGAGTGATTTTACGAGTGATTTTTGGCCTATTTTTATCACCGCCGTTTCATTGTTGGGTATTTTGGGTTGCGCTTTACTGCTATGGCTTACTAGCAAAATTAAGATAGTAAGTGCAAACGGTGATAACACCAGTGGCCATGTATGGGATGAAGACTTGCGTGAAATGAATAATCCGCTACCTCGCTGGTGGGTAGGGCTGTTTATTATTACGATTGTTTTCTCTCTCCTTTATCTGATTGTATATCCAGGCTTGGGTTCTTACGCAGGTAAGTTTGGTTGGACTCAAGTCAATCAGTATGAAAAAGAAATGGCAACGGCAAAAAAGGCACTAGACCCGCTTTATTCAAAGTTTGCGGCCTTGTCTGTAGAAGAGTTGGCTGATGATAAGGAAGCAAAAGCAATTGGTGAGAGGTTGTTTATGAATAACTGCTCACAATGTCACGGTTCAGATGCAAGAGGTAGCCGCGGTTTTCCTAACCTAACAGATCATGACTGGATACATGGCGGCAGCCCTGAAAAAATACAGGAAACCATTACTGGTGGGCGTGTCGGTATGATGCCCCCCATGGGTGCTGCGGTCGGTAATAATGAAGATGTAAAAAATCTAGCTAACTATGTGTTGAGTCTTTCAGGCAGCATGTATGACTCAGGGCGTGCGGGATTAGGGAAAGAAAAGTTTGCTATATGTGCAGCATGTCATGGGGCAGCTGGAGAGGGCAATCAACTCGTTGGCGCCCCTAACCTAAGTGATAAAGTTTGGTTACATGGCGCGGGAGAAGCTGCAATTATCAAGCGCATTAACGAAGGAAAAGTTAACCAAATGCCTGCTCAAGCAGATAAGCTTACGCCAGCGCAAATACACGTCTTGACAGCCTATGTTTGGGGTATGTCAAATAAATAGTATGAATGAGTTAACCTAGTAAGCCTAGATAATCATTGAACGTTGGATAAATGAAGCAAACACCCGTTAGTAATCCACAGGAAAAAAAGATACCTTTAAACGATGTCGTTATTTCTCTGTATGCTGCGCAGGATAAGGTTTACCCGCGCAGTATTTTCGGGTTCTTTACCAAGTGGCGATGGGTGATGATTTGGCTAACCCAGTTGTTTTTCTATGGTGTGCCATGGTTAGAATGGGGGCAGCGTCAGGCGTTATTATTTGACTTAGAAGCTAAGCGTTTTTACATATTTAATCTGGTGTTATATCCGCAGGATTTGATTTATCTCACGGCGATTTTGATTATCTCCGCATTGTCGCTTTTCCTTTTTACCGCAATCGCAGGACGGCTATGGTGCGGTTTTACTTGTCCTCAAACCGTATATACAGAAATTTTTCTCTGGATAGAGCGTAAGATTGAAGGTGATCGTGCTGCTCGGATGAAGCTTGATGCGTCACCAATGACGGCTGAAAAACTAGCCAGAAAAACTGGGAAACATTTTGTTTGGATAGTGTTTGCATTATGGACAGGCTTCACCTTTGTGGGCTATTTCACCCCAATTCGAGAGTTGACCAGCGACTTTGCTCATCTTAATGTTGGTCCTTGGGATACGTTCTGGGTATGTTTTTATGGCTTTGCAACCTACGGTAATGCTGGTTTTATGCGAGAGCAAGTCTGTAAATACATGTGTCCTTATGCACGTTTTCAAAGTGCAATGTTTGATGACGATACATTAGTTGTTACCTACGATGAAGTGCGCGGTGAGCCTCGCGGACGCCGATCACGTAATGCAGAAGTGAAAATCCAAGAATTAGGTGCATGTATTGATTGCAGTTTGTGTGTGCAGGTTTGCCCGACCGGTATTGATATTCGTAATGGCTTGCAGTATGAATGTATTGGCTGCGGTGCTTGTGTTGATGTGTGTAATACGGTGATGGACAAGATGGGCTACGAGCGTGGTTTAATAAAATATTCTACGCAAAATGCCGTCCCTAAAAAATGGACGCATCATCAGATGATGCAACGTATCTTGCGCCCCCGCGTTATGATCTATGCAGCAATTTTAACCTTATTAGTCCTAGGGTTGCTGACGAGTTTGTGGTTGAGAACACCGTTTAGAGTCAATGTAATACGAGATCGGGGTGTAATGGCACGATTGACTGATAATGGCATGTTAGAAAATGTATATCGACTACAAATCATGAATGCTACAGAGCGCACACAACATTATCGACTCAATGTTAGTGGCCTCAAAGACCTGGAAATTGAGTCTGAAAATACAGAAGAAGGTACTGAAAATGATGAGGATGCTGAAGAAAATATAGCGATTATGGTGAAACCAGCAGAATCACGTTGGGTTGTCGTCGATTTAAAGATACCTGATGGCAGCGTTGAGTCTGGCTCACATAAAATTAAATTTGAGATACAAGCGATTGAAAGTAAAGAAGTTATCACGGAAAACTCTGTGTTTCTGGTGCCCAGATATTAGAGTCAGGGTAATGGCGTTACAATTTCTACATATCATCTATGCGTTAAGTTAAGGAGTATGCAATGGAAATATTAGACACCAAACCATGGTGGCATTATGGGCACGTATGGCTGATCATCTCTGGGCCACTTGTTGTCATCATTGCCTCTTTTATCACGATGTACTTAGCAATCACATCGCCTGATCCCGTGATTGATGACAATTATTATCGTAACGGGATTGAAATCAATCATACATTAAATGAGCAACGCGATAGTCTCGCACCGGCAGGACAGGCACGCAACCATGCAGCTACTGGAATTAAGCCTACCAATGAAAAATCAGCCACTCCCTAATTCATGCGATTAGACGTTGATATTGCAATCATTGGGGCTGGACCAGTTGGTTTATGCTTTGCAGCCGCACTTGCAGATTCAGGTTTACGTATAGCTGTAATTGACCGGCAAACCGAAACTGCGTTATCTTCCCCAGCTTTTGATGGACGTGAGATTGCACTTACACATTATTCAGCCCAATTCATGCAAGCGCTAGGTTTATGGCACCACATTGATATAAAAGCGATTTCTGTTTTGCGAGATGCCCGCGTTTTCAATGGGTCATCTCTTGTGTCGTTAAATATCAATCATCGTGACACGCAGCAAAGTGAGCTTGGTTACTTGGTCGCTAATCATGTTATTCGAAAAGCAGCATACGATGTTGTGAAGTCATTACCAGCGATTACGCTTAAGACCAGTACTCAGGTAACAAGTATTCAGACGTATGCAGATTACATCAAAGTCGCGCTTGATAATGGTGAGGTCATTCAAACTAAATTATTAATTGGTGCAGATAGTCGATTTTCTGAAACGCGTCGTGTGATGGGTATTGCTGCAGACATGCATGATTTTGGCAAAACGATGATGGTCTGCACAATGAAGCACACAGTGCCGCATGAGCAAACAGCTTGGGAATGGTTTGATTATGGTCAAACCTTAGCGTTGTTGCCAATGAATGGTCAGCAATCCTCAGTGGTTATCACGCTACCGCCAAAAGAAATCGATAGATTGATGAAAATGCATGAAGATGATTTTAATCGAGAGATTTCTGCAAGGTTTAAACATAGACTTGGTGCTATGCAACTTGTTTCAACACGTCATGTGTATCCGTTAGTAAGCGTCTATTCGAAGAGATTGGTAGGGCACAGATTTGCGCTAATTGGCGATGCTGCAGTTGGCATGCATCCAGTGACTGCACATGGATTTAATTTTGGCCTAAAGGGGAGTGTGGCTTTATCTGCTGTAATCAAAACTGCTATTGCATCAGGTGAGGACATCGCCTCAAATAATCTACTCTTGCGTTATGAGCAAGTGCATCGTCGCGAAACTCGCCCATTATTTCTTGCTACGCATGCAATTACAAAAGTTTATGGAAATGATACCCCGCCATTTCGCCTGTTGCGCACTGGTGCTTTGCGCATTGGGAATCGCATGCTGCCATTTAAACGCGCTGTGGCGAGATTTTTGGCTGACTCTACAGGAGGTTAGCTATACGTAACCTACGCGCTGACATGCACGGTTAAACCCAGCGTGCGTATGCGTTGCGCTATTGCCTCAAGCCATTCTGGAGACAAACGGCTGAGTCGATCTGACTCTGCTTGAAACGATGGTCTGGCTAATCCATACAAATGAACACCCTGTATAACATCCTTAACCTCATAAATCAGTGCTAGATACGCTGAAATTTCAAGCTCAGTAGGAGGTTGACCATCCAGTGCGAACATGCAAGTTTGTATAAAAGTCGGACATGTTTCTGCACAGTTTTTGAGGCGTTGAATATGGGTTTGTGGATTGATGTTGATGTCATTAGTACGCATTATTCCTTCTTTGGTGCCAGCATCTAATTTGAACCAGACTTCACCATTGTATTTGGCTAAATGACTGATGCTATCAAGTATTGCCTGCTTATCCATTAAACTGCCATTGGTAATCAGCCGAATTTTCAGTGTATCTAGCACGTTAAAATCACGCAATACTTTTTCAACCAGCAGAACAACCTGAGGAAATTCTTTAGCACTGGTTGGTTCACCATTACCAGAAAATGCGATGTCTTTCAGATGGCGATCTGCTTCTGCAACATAGCGTTCCATAAAGTCGCCATGCAGCACGTCTGTGAGAAATCCCCTTAACTCTTTTTCCAGAACATCAAGCTCAATGGGTGGCGGTGTACCGCGAGTGAGATTTGGAACCTGACAATAAATGCAGCGCCAATTACATGCATTATTGATGTTGAGGTTAATTCCGATTGAAACACCGCCTGCACGACGTGAAACTACCGGGTATACATATTTCATGCCGCTAACATCGCGGTTGTGGTCAGAAACTGTGAGGAAATTCTGTGAAGTCATACAACGGCATCTAACGGAAGGTTTTGTGTGCTTAAACTACCAATAGACTTAACAATATGATTAACAACTTTGGGGGTTAAATATTTTCTTAAGCGCATCGGGTTCAATAATACGTACATAGCGTTGTTTGACTTCAATGATGCCCTCATCACTAAACTTTGAGAAAGTACGGCTCACGGTTTCCAGTTTCATGCCGAGATAGCTACCGATTTCCTCACGAGTCATTCTAAGCATCAGTTCTGACTGCGAGAATCCTCGGGCGTGTAAGCGCTGCACCAAATTTAGCAGAAAAGCTGCAAGCCTTTCTTCTGCACGCATATTGCCCAATAGCATCATCACGCTGTTCTCACGCACAATCTCGCGACTCATAATCTTGTGCACATGGCGTTGTAATACAGGAAATTCGCGCGATAACTCTTCAACATTGGCGAAAGGCATGACACAGACATCGGCATCTTCAATTGCAACCGCGTTACAACTATGAAAGTCACTGACAATGCCATCCAGCCCAATGATTTCACCTGCCATTTGGAAGCCTGTTACTTGCTCACGACCATCTTCAGTGGAAACGCAGGTTTTAAAAAAACCAGTACGTATTGCATAAAGCGATGTAAATGGGTCGCCATTGCTGAATAGTTTGTCACCCTGTTTGACTCGCCGACGCGTGGCGACAACTTCATCTAGCCGTTGCATGTCATCATTATTAAAACCAATCGGCATGCAAAGTTCTCGTAGATTGCAGTTCGAGCAAGCGACTTTGATGGTTTGCGGGTTCATATTTTGCCAAGAGGTAGTTTCACCTTCTAAGCATACAGTTTTAACTTCTGTGTTGGTAGATATTCCGCTCAGCATTTCTATTTCTCAAAATATTCTATAAGTTGAATTATCCATGACTTTACTGTGATGTCGCTTGACCTATATCAAGGAGTTTTATAACTAAAACTGGCAAAGTCTTGAAATATTAAGGAGTAGAAAGATGACTACTAAAAACACTGTACAGATGCCTGTCGTGACATCAGAGATGCTGCGTAGTTTTGATGTTTCAGGCCCACGCTATACTTCGTATCCAACTGCAGACCGTTTTGTGGAAGCATTTACAGAGGATGCTTACATATTGGCTTTAGAGCAACGGCGCGTAGGCGGCAACGCACTTCCTCTATCGGTTTATATACACATCCCGTTTTGTGAGTCGCTATGCTTTTTCTGCGCTTGTAACAAAATCGTGACTAAACATCATGAACGTAGTGCTGAGTATTTAGAGTATCTAAGTCAAGAAATTGATTTACACGTGAAGCATCTGGGTACTAAGCAAACAATCTCTCAATTGCATTTAGGCGGTGGATCACCCACTTTTTTTAGTGATGCAGAACTCACGCAATTGATGCAATTGCTGAGAAAAAACTTTGTGTTATCTCCTGAAGGTGAATATTCAATTGAAGTTGATCCACGCACAGTGAATGACACTCGCCTTAAATATTTAGCTGCGCTAGGTTTTAATCGTTTGAGTTTTGGTGTGCAAGATTTTGATGAAGAGGTGCAAATTGCAGTGCATCGTATTCAGCCTGCCGAGCAAGTATTTTCTTTGGTTGAGACTGCTCGACGCTTGAAATTTGATTCAGTCAATGTTGATTTAATTTATGGCTTGCCTAAGCAAACACCAGAATCGTTTGCGCGTACGTTGAATAAGGTTGTAGAACTTAAGCCAGACAGAATCGCACTTTATGCATATGCGCATTTGCCTGAGCGCTTCAAACCGCAGCGTCGTATTAGTGAGTATGAGCTACCTAATGCACAGGCTAAACACGCAATGTTAGCAGAAGCGCTAACGATATTTCTTAACGCGGGTTATGTGTATGTGGGCATGGATCATTTTGCGCTGCCAGAGGATGATTTGGCAATAGCTAAAAGGCAGGGCAGATTACATCGTAATTTTCAGGGTTACAGCACAAAGCCTGATTGTGATTTAATTAGCTTGGGGGTTTCTGCAATAGGGCGTGTAGGCGCAACTTATAGCCAAAATGCTAAAACTTTGGAGGAATATTATGATTATCTTGATCAAGGTCGCTTCCCGGTAGTGCGTGGCTTAGCATTATCGCGAGACGATTTAGTGCGTCGCGCAGTCATTATGGCAATCATGTGCCAAGGTGAGGTTGATTATGAATCTATTGAACTTGCCTACATGATTAACTTTAAAGAATACTTTTCAAGTATTCAAGATGCGCTAAAAGTTCTTGAAAACTTAGGCCTATTAGATATGGATGATAGTGGCTTGCAAGTGACGAGCCGCGGTTGGTTCTTTGTACGCGCGATTGCCATGTTATTTGACCGCTATTTACAAGCTGACCGTAATCGTGCACGCTTCTCTAAAATCATCTAAGAAACCACGTTATGCAGTCTTCGCTGATACTCACCACATTTTTTATGGGTTTGGCCGGTGGCCCTCATTGCGTTGCCATGTGCGGTGCAACATGTACTAGTATCCGAAAAGGATCTGGCGGAAACTATAATTTATGGAAATTTCAAGTAGGTAGATTAATCGGCTACAGCAGCCTTGGTGCTGTGGCTGCTAGTTCAGTAAATGGTTTGGCATGGTTTTCCAGTCAAACACTGGCATTACACCCTTTGTGGACTTTCTTTCATGTACTGGTGTTGAGCTGGGGCTTAATGCTGTTGGCCTATGCCCGTCAGCCAGTGTGGGCGGATCAGTTTAGCCGTCGAATCTGGAAACATATCAATCAGTTGCCGCATTTGCCCGGTGGCGTTTTATCTGCAGGGATGGCATGGGCTTTAATGCCATGCGGTTTGTTATATTCTGCATTGTTGGTAGCTTCATTAAATGCTAACCCGGTCAATGGTGCACTCAGTATGACAACCTTCGCCGTCGGCACCAGCATTTCACTCATGGTAGGCCCTTGGATTTGGCTTAAGCTGCAAAAAGGCGGTAAATATATAAGCGAAAATACAAGTATGCGTTTAGCCGGCTTGTTATTAAGTGCTGCAGCGGGATGGGCAATTTGGATGGATTTAATGCACCAAGTAAAAATTTGGTGTGTCTAATTAGAGTAATTGAAAATTTGAGCAAAAAAAAACCTCTGCCGATTAAGACAGAGGCTAAGGTGGCACCAGCAAACCTTAATTATTAGATACTTGAATTATTAAACACTAATGATTAGAACTTCTTCCCAATACCCACACCGAACACCCATGGGTTAATATCTAGCGAGTCAATTTTTGTCCAGCGATTACCAGCAAGAGGATTTTGCATCTTGACGTCAGTATCAATCGTTACATATTTCACGTCAGCATTAATTAACCAGCCATCTTTCAAATTGACATCCAACCCAGCTTGTAACGCATAGCCCCAGCTATCGCTGTCGACCTTAATTTTACTACCCGCTGTTGCACCACTACTAAACTTAAGGTTACGATCCAGCATGTTGGTATAGTTAACGCCTGCGCCGACATAAGGATCAAAAGTCTGGTCTGGATTAAAATGCCATTGCAAAGTCAATGTCGGTGGCAAGGCATTGATACTACCTAAATTTTGATTGCCGATTACACCTGCTGAATCGCCCTTAATGCTAACGTCGTGCTTGGTACCTAGTGCCAGAATAAGTTCGGCGGCAATGTTTTTAGTAATATAGTAAGAAATATCAAATTCAGGAATGACATTATTGTCTACCGATAACTCAGCGCCTGGCGACATCGCTCCAGCCAAAACGTTTTTATTCACAGTCTTACCAAGATCACTATCTTCATTTGGGCTAACGCTTACTGCACGTGCACGAACCACCCAGTCACCTGCTTCAGCTTGTGCCAAAACAGGCGTAAAACCAGCACCCAACGCCAAGACTAATAAAGTTTTTTTCATTTTTTACGCTCCACTTAAGATTAACAACGACAGAATTACCAAAGACTAATTTAGTGCTTTGATTCTATGAGCAATAGTGATGAAGCGATTTGACTTGAATCAAGGTTACTGAAGCTATTTTGAGTACGATGCAAAATACGATTAAATCATCATTTTTTTACTGTGCGTAAACCCGATTGATTTAAATAGTAAAAATTGATATTGTTTGACAGTAATTAAATCAAACACGTCATTAAAAAATTCCAATTACTTTCTTTATATGACATGTTAGTGGTGCAATATTTTTGCATAAAGCACTGATTTAGTGCGAAATCTCATGTATTTAAAAGATTAAAAAATATGGTATCTTTTAACCTATTGATATTTAATGAAATTTATAAATGGCATATTATTTGCTATTAGTTAATTAGCGAGAAAGCGGCGTTGTAATGCAATCAGCCGCTAAAGTTTCACAAAAGATGACTAGGGTTCCGATTTTTAAAAAAGCAAGTTTGCTTACTTAAAAATGTCTGGACCGAGAGTTGTCGGCCATCAGCAATTGGCTACACGGAGGGATAAAAGCCCGGGAGGAAGCGTTTTTTTAAATGCCGCCTTCTCGACTTTTTACCAACCTAGGAGCCAACCATGCAAAGTTCAAGTTTTTTCACACGCTTTTCAGCACGTACTGTATTAACTGCCACTGCATTCACCGCATCTTTATTATTCACAGGTTTATCTAACGCGGCCGCACCGCTTAAAGTAGGTTATAGCGACTGGCCTGGCTGGGTAGCATGGCAAGTTGCCATTGAAAAAGGTTGGTTTAAAGAAGCCGGTGTTGATGTTCAATTTGAGTGGTTTGATTACGTAGCCTCAATGGACGCTTTCGCCGCAGGCAAGATTGATGGCGTAACCGTTACCAATGGTGATGCCTTAGTCACTGGCTCTGGCGGCGCTAAAAACGTCATGATCCTTTTGACGGATTACTCTAACGGTAACGACATGATTGTCGGCAAGCCTGGAATTAAAAGCCTAAAAGATTTAAAAGGTAAAAAAATCGGTTTAGAAACTGGTTTTGTAGAACATCTTTTATTACTTAACGGCTTAGAAAAAGTAGGCATGAAAGAATCTGATGTCACGATTGTGAATACCAAAACCAACGAAACCCCGCAAGCACTAGCTTCTGGTGATTTAGCCGCAATTGGCGCATGGCAGCCTAACTCAGGTGAAGCGATGAGCCGAGTACCAGGTGCGAAACCAATCTACACTTCAGCTGATGAGCCTGGCCTAATCTATGATGTATTAACTGTCAGCCCTGTGAGCCTATCTACACGCAAAGCCGACTGGAAAAAGGTTATTAAAGTGTGGGACAAAGTAGTGATGTATATCAATGACCCTAAAACACAACCTGATGCAGTAAAAATTATGGCAGCACGCGTGGGTATTAAGCCAGAGGCTTATTTACCTTTGTTAAAAGGCACTAAATTGTTAACGCTTGAAGAAGGCAAAAAGGTATTCGTAAAGGCTAATGGCTTTAAATCGTTGTATGGCTCCACGAAAATTGCAGATGACTTTAATGTTAAATACGGTGTTTACAAAAAACCGATGGATTTAACAAAAGCCATTGATGCTTCACTTGCTACGAAATAATGCAATAAAAGTTACTAGACTCGTTGATTAATAAATAAAGGTACGCAGAATGAGTTTTTCGTCTTGGTTTGCTGTACGCAGGGAATTATCACCCAGCAAGCAAAAGTTATTAGGGTTAGGCTCATTCTTGTTACCGTTGTTAATTTGGTGTGTTGTTAGTTATGTGCCGTTTGTATGGCATCCCATGGTGATGGTGAGTAGTCCGGGAGATGTGGATTACTTTCAGGTAGATATGTTAGTAGATAAAGCGGTGTTCAAAGACGAGCTTGCTAACATGCAAACTGCTGGTAAAGCCTTGCCAGTAGGCGCACCGGCTAACCCGATTTATTTGCCAGCACCGCATCAAGTAGCCAAAGCTTTATATACGGGCTTTACGACTGCGCCAGAACAGCGTGATGGAAAATGGTTGCACGAAAGTTTGTGGCATAGCATTCAGATTATTTTCTGGGGATTTTTTATTTCATCATTGATTGGTGTGCCGTTTGGGATTTTGTGCGGCACTTATAGTGCGATTTCCAGACTTAACGAGCCTTTCATTGAGTTTTTTAGATATTTACCTGCACCAGCATTTGGTGCCCTGATGGTCGCTATTTTAGGGATCTATGATGGCCCTAAAATAGCAATTATCGTTATCGGTACTTTATTTCAACAAATACTGATTATTGCAAATACCACTCGCAAGCTTGACTACTCGTTGTTAGAAGCAGCCATGACGCTAGGTACGAGCAAATTTAAACTCATGATGCATGTGATTATTCCAGGCATATTGCCTGAGTTGTATCGAGACCAACGGATTTTGCTAGGCTGGGCTTGGACTTACTTGATTGTTGCAGAGTTGATAGGCACTTCTTCAGGTATTACTTGGTTTATCACCCAGCAAGCGCGTTATCAGCATTTTGATAACGTCTATGCCGCCATCATCATGATCGGTATCCTTGGGTTAGGTGGAGATTTAATGCTTGCTTGGCTCAGTAAGCGTCTGTTCCCTTGGGATAGGCCAGCTAATAAAGAATAAAGGACTTAACGTGGCTACAAAAATAAATCTACCAAGTTATCTAGAACAATCAGACGCAGTGAAGCAGCGTTTTGATCGCCTTAAATCGCGAGAAGTGATTTTGGAAGTAAAAGATTTAAATAAAGCTTACAAAACTGCAAAAGGTGAAGTTGTTGCGCTTAAGAGTGTGAACTTTAAAACGCATAAACGTGAATTTGTTTGTGTGATTGGACCTTCCGGTTGCGGAAAGTCAACACTCATTCGCATTTTAGCAGGCTTGGAATCACATACATCTGGTGAGGTGTTACTTGACAATAAACCTGTGAATGGCCCAGGGCGTGACAGAGGTATGGTGTTTCAGGGTTATACGCTATTTCCTTGGTTGAGCGTAAAACAGAATGTAATGTTTGGTTTGAGAATGAACAACATAGACTCCGCTGAAGCTGCTAAAGAAGCTGATCTATGGCTTGAGTTAGTAGGCCTGGAAAAATTTTCCAATGCCTATCCACATGAACTTTCTGGCGGTATGAAGCAGCGCGTTGCAATCGCGAGAGCATTGGTTAATCAGCCACGCATTCTACTCATGGACGAGCCATTCGGTGCATTAGACGCGCAATCCAGATGCAAGATGCAAACGCATTTACTCGAAATCTGGCGGAATATCGACGTGACTATTTTGTTCATTACGCATGATTTAGATGAAGCCATTTTTCTTGCAGACCGTATTTTGGTGCTGAAAGCGCACCCAGGTGAAGTGCAGGAGTTGATTGAGGTGCCGGTGCCGCGCCCGCGTAGCGTTGATGATTTGATTAGCCCAGAATTTTTAGCCACTAAAGCAAGATTAGAAGCGCTGATTCATCCGCCAGAAATCAAGAATGATGAAGATGAAGTGGTTACACCACGCATGATTCGTTTTGTAAATGTTGCAGATAATGTGGAGTAGGCACTAGATATGTTTTGGTCACAACTCACATGGGCAGAGCTGCCCGATAAAATTGCTGCTAGCAATCAAGCTGCTATTTTACCAATAGGCGCTACTGAACAGCATGGACCACATATGGGCTGCGGTATGGATTACGTATTGGCAGATATTTTGTGCAGCGCCGTTTCGAAAAACACGCATGTGCCGATGTTGCCGACGATGCCCTATGGCTGCTCAATAGGACATAGTCGCCGCTGGCCAGGCACGTTAGCCGTTCAACCGATTACGCTCATTAATATGATAAAAGACATTGGAGATTGGGCATATCACAGTGGTATTCGTCGTTTATTTATTGTGAATACACACGTGACCAACGCTGCACCACTACGCTGCGCACTTGAAATGCTGCGTGCAGAGCATGATGACTTGATGGTGGCAGTGTTCAATTCAGCGCATATCAGTGAGCGCGTTAAAAAATTCCATCATGCAGATGGTGACGACTGGCATGCAAACGATGCAGAAACATCACTGATGCTTGCTACCGCGCCACATATGGTGCGTGCAGAGTTGCTCACAGCAGCAGATGATCCAGATCGCACTGAAGATTTAGTTTTTTCGCATCCTGTAAATCGTACAAGTACTAATGGTGTAACAGGGATGCCCAGTATTTCTAACGCAGAAAAAGGTCAAGAATGGTTTGACTGGATGGTGGAAGATCTAAGTAAATTAATTACTAAAGGTATGCGGGAAACACCACCTTTAGCACATTCTTATTTCGATGGTATTTAGTTGGTTAACTTAATTTATTTATAAAATTCAGAAAGTGTACTCAATGAAAACACAGCAAGAAGTTTCAGCGATTCAACAAAAACTGCAAGATCAAGGCGTTAAATATTGCATAGGTGCTTATGTGGATATTCACGGTATTCCTAAAGCTAAAGTTGTCCCTATAGATCATTTGCCGCAAATGGCGGCAGGTTCTGAGCGCTATACAGGATATGCGTTGGATGGATTAGGTCAAGCACCTAGCGACGATGAGCTGAATTCTGTACCAGATTTAGACCATATCATTCAATTACCTTGGGAACCTAAAGTCGCTTGGATGCCTGCAGACAACCATTTTCAAGGTAACCCATACCCACTTAACACCCGTGTAGCCTTGAAAAACGTGTTAGCGGAAGCTGCAAAAATGGGTTTTGGTATGAATCTAGGCATTGAATGCGAAGTCTATTTATTGAAACAAAATGCGGATGGTAGTCTGACTGTACCTAATCCTGACGATAAGCTAGAAAAAGCCTGTTATGACGTGCGCGGTTTCATGGATAACTTTGCATGGCTAGACAAAATGGCCACGGCGATTAACGGCTTAGGTTGGGATTTATATTCGTTTGACCATGAAGACGCTAACAGCCAATTTGAGTTTGATTTTAACTATAGCGATGCGCTCACCATGTGTGACCGCCTGATTTTCTTCCGCTATATGGCAAAGCACTATGCCAAAGAAGATGGGCTGGTTGCTACTATGATGCCTAAACCATTTGCCGATAAAACGGGTACCGGTGCGCACTTCAATATGTCGCTATACGATTTAAAAACAGGCAAAAACCTGTTTGCTTGCGATCCTAAAGATGACCCTCGTGGACTGGGTTTAACTACTTTGGGTTATCAATTTATTGCAGGTATTTTGAAGCATGGCCCAGCCTTGTGTGCTGCGTTTGCACCAACCGTGAACAGCTATAAACGCCTAGTACGCCGAGGCGCAATGAGTTATTTCAGTTGGGCTCCAGTGTTCAATTCTTACGGCTCTAATAATCGCACCAACTCAGTACGTGTACCTATGGGCGGCGGTCGCTGCGAATCACGCAATGCTGATGGAGCTGTGAACCCATATCTGGCAGCGACGCTTGCGTTAGCGGCAGGCTTAGAAGGTATTCGTGAAGGCTTAGACCCAGGCAAGCCTAATGAAGATAATTTATACGACATGAACGAAGAGCAGCGTAGTGCAAGAGGCATTGAATTTTTGCCACAAACCTTGCAGGAGGCTGTTGCTGCGTTTGCTGCTGACCCATTGGTGGAGAAAACATTGGGTAAAGAGTTAAAAGATGAGTTCATTAAATATAAAACTGAGGAGTGGGAAACCTATCATCTGACCGTAAGCCAGTGGGAGATAAATAGATACAGTTATATGTTTTAAAAAGCCCACTAGTTTTAAAAGTAATTGAATAAAGGATTTATGTGATAAAAGAATTTAACTCAACGAACGTGCTTTGGGAAGAAATCATACCAGGTGGCAACCACTGGTCTGGCCTTATTCGCCGCGGCACAGCATTGCGCATAACTGATTTATCAGGCGGCGCTAATTGTTCTGCGTTGTTTTACAACGCTGATGAAAAGCTGGAGCGCTACAACATGCCGGATAGTTTAAAGGCGCAGCATACTGCATTTTTAACCACTGGAAACGTGTGTTACAGCGATATGGGACGGGTGATGTGTTCTATTGTTGGCGATACCTTGGGCTGGCATGACACCATTTGCGGTGTAACGGATAGCACCATGATTGCATCACAATATGGTGAAACCAGCTTTCAAACGCATCGTAATGAGATGTACCGTAGCGGAAAAGACGGTTTATTAATTGAACTGGCAAAGCATGGTTTAGGGAAGCGTGATTTGACTGCAACGGTAAATTTTTTTAGTAAAGTCAGTGCTAATGAGGCTGGCGATTTGAGCTTTGTAAATAATCACAGTGTTGCTGGCAGCCATGTAGATATTCGCTTTGATATGGATGTATTGTTAGTGTTATCCACTGCGCCACATCCCCTTGATACGCAAACAGTTTACAAACCTGCTGATGTTAAGTTATCCACTTGGCATGTAGGTGCTGCAGCGCGTGATGACGTGTGCCGCAATAGTTGCCTGCAAAATAGCCGTGGCTTTATCAATACAGAAAGGTACTACTTATGAGCTTAACTGTGAGTGAATTAAAGCCTGAAAGCGCGGTGCTCAACCAAATCTGTAATGCGGGTGACCCATGGATGGCGGAAGTCAAAAAGGGCCAGATATTCAGAATTTTAGATTTGGAAGGTAACCAAGCGGTTGATACGCTTTTTTATAACGCCAGTAATGCAGAAGAGCGTTATAGCGCGGTGGACACCATTGCTCGCCAAGCCAAGTTATACCTGACTACTGGTTCGGTGCTGTATTCAACTGAAGGTAACGCGATGCTCACCATCGTTGCTGATACCTGTGGTCGTCACGATACGATTGGCGGTGCCTGTTCAGCTGAAAGCAATACCACGCGTTATGACCTTGCCAAGCGCCCCATG
>JANOHT010000102.1:0-20050 GCA_031406605.1 Methylotenera sp.
GATCAAATGAAATTGCCGCCTTGCCATGCGTTTTTTCAATTCTACGTTGCGGATGGAAAGTTAAGCTGCCAGCTCTACCAACGCAGTGCTGATATTTTTCTCGGCGTACCATTCAATATCGCTTCTTATGCTTTATTAACCATGATGGTGGCACAGGTTTGCGGTTTGAAACTTGGTGATTTTGTACATACGTTGGGTGATGCACACATTTATACCAACCATATGGAGCAAGTGAAAGAACAGCTTTCACGTACACCAAAATCACTACCTACGATGCGTATTAACCCGAGTGTGAACAATATTTTTGACTTTAAGTTTGAAGATTTTGCTCTAGAGAATTACGATCCTTATCCAGCCATCAAAGGTGCAGTCGCCGTTTAGCGAAAGTTCTTATAAAACTGGTTTAATACAACCATTTTTGTAAATTTTTTGTAACATATTCAAAAGGTTATTGAGTTTTCAATCGTAATCTTCATATAATCAACAACAGAAATTTGTACGGATATAGATGTATTTGTACTTTTTAATTAAATCAGTTTTTGATTAAACAACATTGGAGATTATTATGATTCGTTTAACCGTAGGCGCTACTTTGGTAGCAGCAGCATTTTTTGCAAACACCGCAATTGCAGGTCATGAAACCATTAAGCCTAACGCTAGCGATAGTTTGGGTAAATGCGTTAAAGCGGCGTTGTCTAAACATGAAGGTAAAATCGTTAAGCTGGAGCTTAAGTCTGAGAAACATATACCTTTCTATGAGTTCGATATTGAATCAGCAGACGGTACAGCCTGGGATGTAACATGCAACGTTAAAACTGGAAAAATCACCGAAATCGAACAAGAATTTAAAGCTGATGATGCTAAATTCAAAGCACTGGCAAAAGTGAGTGAAGCTGATGCTAAGGCGACGGCATTAGCTGCTCATCCAGGAACTATCGCAGAAATTGAGTATGAGCTTGAGTCAGATGGTAAAGCATCATACGAGATTGATATTTTAGAAGCTGATGGCGAAGAAATTAAAGTTGAAGTAGATGCGACAACAGGAAAAATTGTTGAGGTAAGCTACGAAGTGTATCAAGTTGGTCAAGAGAAGTAATTGCAGATAATTTTTAATTAGCAAAAAGCGCTCGAAAGAGCGCTTTTTTATTGGTACTGTATAATTTGGTTATGACTACACTTTCTTTAATTGTTGCGGTTGCTCGCAATAGCGTTATTGGCATAAATAATACACTGCCTTGGCATCTACCAGAAGACCTCAAACGCTTTCGTGCGCTTACTACAGGCCATCATATTATTATGGGCCGTAAGACCTATGAGTCATTAGGGCGATTGCTGCTAGGGCGCACTACAGTGATTGTAACGCGCAATAAAAACTATCAGCTGGAAGGCGCATTAATTGCTCATTCATTGGAGGCTGCGATTGATTTATGTAAGGATGATACGGAGGCTTTTGTGATTGGTGGTGCTGAGTTATATAAAGATGGGTTGGAGTATGCCAGCAAGCTATATATGACTGAAGTTGAATTAGAGGCGGCTGGAGATGCATTTTTTCCAGCGATTGATTTAATTGAATGGAAAGAAACCTCGCGTGAAGCACATACTTCAGCGCAAGGTTTATTGTTTAGCTATGTTACTTATATTAAGGTATAAGTTAGTACAAAATTAGTAGCTTACTTACTGCTCAACACAATCCACATAATAAATGGCTTTACCATCAACAACTTGTTTCACCAAGCCGTGATTATCTGTTTCAAAACCCGGGAATTTTTCATTAAAATCGCGAGCGAATTTTAAGTAATCCACAATAATTTTATTGAATTGTTCACCTGGAATCAGCAATGGGATACCAGGTGGGTAGGGTGTTAATAGTACTGCAGTAATGCGTCCTTCTAGGTCATCAATTGGTACGCGGTCAATTTTACGGTGCGCCATTTTAGCGAATGCATCGGTCGGTTTCATGGCAGGCACCATATCAGACAAATACATTTCGGTCGTTAAGCGTGCAATGTCGTGCGCTTTGTATACAGCATGAATTTGTTTACATAAATCGCGCAAACCCACTTTTTCGTAGCGAGGTTGTTTTTGCACGAATTCTGGCAACACTTTCCAAAGCGGTTGGTTCTTATCGTAATCATCTTTAAATTGTTGTAGCGCAGCTACCATAGTGTTCCAGCGGCCTTTAGTAATGCCGATGGTGAACATAATAAAGAATGAATATAAGCCAGTTTTTTCAACAATAACACCATGCTCAGCCAGATATTTAGTCACAATTGCTGCAGGAATACCAAACTCATCAGAGAAGTCACCTTTAATATCAAGTCCGGGCGTGATGATGGTTGCTTTGATTGGATCTAGCATATTAAAGTTTTCAGCTAAATCGCCAAAACCATGCCAATCCTCATTGGCTTTTAACATCCAGGCATCGCGCTCCTCCAACCCTTCTTCTGATAGATCATCAGGACCCCAGACTTTAAACCACCAATCTGCTCCCCATTCCTCGTCTACTTTGCGCATTGCGCGGCGGAAGTCCAAAGCCTCCATGAGGCTCTCTTCAACTAATGCAGTGCCGCCTGGTGCTTCCATCATAGCTGCAGCCACATCACAACTAGCCACGATTGAATATTGAGGACTAGTGGAGGTATGCATCAAATAAGCTTCGTTGAATACATCACGGTCTAGCATATTATTTTCGGCATCTTGTACTAAAATCTGCGATGCTTGGCTTAAGCCAGCTAGTAATTTGTGGGTAGATTGCGTTGAAAACACCATAGATTCTTTACAGCGCGGCCTATCGGCACCAATCGCATGATAATCGCCATAAAAATCGTGGAAAGTCGCGTGTGGTAACCAAGCTTCATCAAAATGCAAAGTATCAATTTTGCCATCAAGCATTTCTTTGATTTCTTCCACGTTATAAAGTACACCATCATAAGTCGATTGGGTGATGGTTAATACGCGTGGTTTGGCAGTTTTATCCGTTGCAAAAGGATTACGGTCGATTTTCTTTTGAATATTTTCCCAAGCGAACTCTGATTTTGGAATCGGCCCGATGATGCCGAAATGATTACGCGTCGGCATTAAAAATACAGGAATCGCACCAGTCATGATAATGGCATGCAATATAGATTTATGGCAGTTACGATCCACTACCACTACATCACCTGGCGCTACGGTTGAGTTCCATACGATTTTGTTACTGGTAGAAGTGCCGTTGGTAACAAAGTACAAATGGTCACAGTTGAAAATACGTGCAGCATTGCGCTCTGAAGCAGCTATTGGCCCAGTATGGTCTAATAACTGACCAAGCTCATCCACTGCATTACAAACGTCTGCACGCAACATATTTTCACCAAAAAACTGGTGAAACATCTGGCCAACAGGTGATTTTAAGAACGCAACACCGCCAGAATGCCCAGGGCAGTGCCACGAATATGAGCCATCAGCGGCATACTCTGTTAGGGCTTTAAAAAACGGTGGTGCGAGGCTATCCAGATAAGTCCGGGCCTCACGCAGAATATAACGCGCCACGAACTCTGGTGTATCTTCATACATATGAATAAAGCCGCTTAGCTCACGCAAAATCTCATTTGGAATGTGTCGTGAAGTACGTGTTTCACCATGCAAGAAAATGGGGATTTCTTCATTACGGTAACGAATTTCATCGACAAAAGCACGTAAATTATCCAGAGCGTCCTGATTTTCTTCAACAAATTCATTGTCATCAATAGAAAGGATGAAAGCAGAAGCACGGCTTTGCTGTTGTGCGAACGAAGTCAGGTCTCCATAACTGGTTACGCCCAGTACTTCAAAACCTTCAGTTTCAATGGCTTTGGCTAGTACACGAATGCCTAAACCTGACGAGTTTTCAGAGCGGAAGTCTTCATCAATGATGACTACGGGGAACCTAAATTTCATTCAATTTCCTTAATTAAATCTGCTGCACTAACTAAATTTTGGCTAAATTTTAGGCAGCGTAACGCCTACTTGCCCTTGATATTTGCCACCACGGTCTTTGTATGATGTTTCGCAAATATCATCTTCATCTGCTTCAAAAAACAACACTTGCGCGCAGCCTTCATTTGCATAAATCTTTGCAGGTAGCGGGGTGGTGTTGCTGAACTCTAACGTGACATAACCCTCCCACTCCGGCTCGAATGGCGTTACGTTCACAATAATGCCGCAACGCGCGTAAGTTGATTTACCTAAGCAAATCGTCAATACATTACGTGGAATACGGAAATACTCTACCGTGCGGGCTAGTGCAAATGAGTTTGGCGGAATGATGCAGTAATCAGCATTCACCTCTACAAATGAATTTGGGTCAAAGTTTTTTGGGTCTACAATTGTGCTGTTAATATTGGTGAACAGCTTAAATTCTGAGCTACAGCGAATGTCATAGCCGTAACTTGAAGTGCCGTAAGAAACCATGCGTTCTCCGCTTGGAGAAATTTTAACTTGGTTAGGTTCAAACGGCTCTATCATGCCGTGTTGTTCCGCCATTTGGCGTATCCACTTGTCTGATTTTATACTCATAGTTTTATACTCATCAATTTAATGCCCATTATCTATGTATTTAACTCAATTGAAAAAGATAAAAAGCGGAGTAAAAACTCCGCTTTTGATTAAGGCAAATAATAACAATATTTTGCGTTGTATTTGTTAATTATTTTAGATACACGGCATCTTTTTAAAACCTAGTGCTTGTCACCGCCCAGTTCAATACTGTAACGCCAGAATTGGTCTTCGGATTCAAAAATCACGTTAGATTCTTCAGGATCACGACTGCCTGCAGCATACTGATGCACAGGAGATTTATCTTGAGTCCAAGCCTTTACAATTGGGTCGATTAAACGCCACTGAGCTTCAACTTCACTAATGTGTAAGTAGAGTGATGGATCACCTTCCATTAAGTTTAGAAGTAATGACTCATATGAGTCTATGCTTTCATCATCTGATTGGCGTTGTGGGCCATCAATGCTCAGTGTGCGGGTAGCGATATCTAGGCCAGGGATTTTAGACTCAATTTCCATTTTCAGACATTCGCGCGGTTGAATGTTCATGATGAGCCAGTTTTGATGTTGCTCGTCATTTAATTGTATAGGCGCTTTTTTGAAGCGTATAGACACAGCTGTATTACCTTCGTGTAGTCGTTTTGCGGTACGCACATAGAATGGCACACCTTTCCAGCGAGGGTTATCAATAAATAATTTTACTGCCGCATAAGTTTCTGTAACACTTCCGGTAATGCCATCTCTTGCAAGCTCTTCTAAGTAGCCGTGAACATTTTCACCATGCCCGTCACCTACACATACTCGACCAGCCGTATACTGCGCGCGGAAAGCATGCTTTTGAAGCTCACCTTCTGGAATTGGCTGGATAGATTCTAAGAGTTTGATTTTTTCTGCACGAATGCTCTCAGGGCTTAAATCCTCTGGTTTTTCCATTGCAACTAAAGCCAAGGTTTGTAGCAGATGACTTTGAACCATGTCGCGTAAAGCACCTGTGCTATCGTAAAACTGGGTACGATCACCTACGCCAAGTGTTTCATTATTGGTGATTTGAACATGATCAATGTGTTCATTGTTCCAAATAGGTTCAAACATCGCGTTGGCAAATCGTGTAAGCATAATATTTTGCAGCGCGGATTTACCCAAATAATGGTCAATTCGGTAGATTTGACTTTCTTTTAAGTGCTTTGTAATTGAAGCTTGTAAGGCTTGTGCGCTTGGTAAATCAGTGCCGAATGGTTTTTCAATTAACACACGGCGCCAATACTTACTTTCATCTAGTAATCCTACCCCAGAGAGCTGTTCTACTATAGGCGCAAAGTCTACTGGGCGTACCGATAAGAAATAGGCTAGATTTTGAGGGAATGTATTTTCGTCAGCCAGCTTGGCTTGTAGTTTATTGAATGCATCTGCGTCGGTCGGTGGGTTTGCATGGTAATGATTGCGCGCAATAAAACGCTCGAATACTTTTTTATCATAGCCATTTTTGAACTTAGTATCTAACATGCTTTTAATGTCAGCCAGCCACTCTTCTCGCGATAATTCGCCACGACCTACAGATAGAATTGCCATATGATCAGGCAGGCGGCCTGCTGCATCCAGCCGAAATAAGCCCGGCATTAATTTAACGCGAGATAAATTACCTGCAGCGCCAAACAATACTAAGGTGCAGGGGTCAATTTTTTTAGCCATCTTAAAATTCTTTCTACTATTGGTTTATAACTTGCATTGATAACACCGTGCAAATAAACAGTGAGCATATAAACAAGTTGATTGGATAATTTTTACGTCAATTATCTAAGGGTTTTACGTTAAAATAATAATCTTAAATTTAATCACATTATAACGCAAAGGCTTTACCGTTTTATGCAAAATCCACAAACAAACTCACTTGAAACGTTAACCCTTGCTAACCACCAAATTTCTCGTTGGCATACCTTTAACACTCAGGCTGAAATCAATCAGGCGGCAGTCAAACGTATTTTAGAAGCGGCGAAAGCGGCGATTCAGGCACGGGGAAAGTTTCTTGTTGTGCTAGCAGGCGGCAGTACACCTAAAACTGTCTATGAATTATTAAGTAAAGAGCAGGCAGATTGGGCGAGTTGGTACGTGTTTCACAATGATGACCGTTGTTTGCCAGCTGACAATAAAGACCGTAATAGTTTAATGGCGCGCGAAGCTTGGCTCAATCATGTGGCTATTCCAGAAAAGCAGATTTTTGATATCCCAGCAGAGTTAGGCAATGTAGCTGGCGCAAAAGTCTATGCGGAAACATTAAAAAATGTGGGTACTTTCGATCTAGTGATTTTAGGGTTAGGTGAAGATGGACATACTGCGTCTTTATTTCCAAACCAAGCGGTAGACAATAGCGCACTTGCCGTAGCAGTATTTGATGCACCTAAGCCGCCTGCAGACCGCATTACCATGAGCCAAAGCCGCTTGAATGATACGCACGGAGTGATGTTTTTAGTGACTGGCGCAGGTAAGCAAGAGGCAGTAGATAATTGGCGCAAAGGCGTGGCGATACCTGCGACTTTAATCGCACCTGAAAACGGCGTGGAAGTGTATTGTTTTGGGGTGGCTTTGATTTAGTTTAGTAATATAAAAAGAGATGAATGTAGGGTTGGCAAAAAACTGTCAGCCCTAGATGCATATTTAAGTCTTATTTTTATCAATCAAATGCTTTAGCAATTTCAATTGTTCTTTCTGAATCACTAACAACTCACTCCACTGACCCTCACGTAACAAATCCAATTTTTCATGCAGCAACAGGATTTCAAGCTCAGCTTTAAGGTTCACTTCATAATCATGCTCGGCATTTAGGCGATCTTTTTCGCCTTGCCTGTTTTGCGACATCAGTATGACAGGCGCTTGAATAGAGGCGAGCATGGATAAAAACAGATTCAATAGAATATAGGGGTAAGGATCAAACGCTTTGTTGTAGTTAACAAGGATGTAAGAATTTAGAATTACCCAAAAAATCAGAACAGTCGCAAACAGCATGATAAATGCCCAAGAACCGCCAAATCTAGCTACTGCATCGGCTGCGCGCTGTCCAAAGGTTGCTGAATTATCAAGCTCTTGTGAAAGATTTTTTGAGATGTGCTTGCGTTCTGTGATGTGACGTGCGACTTTTTTTGTGCGTTCATCCATAGCCTCATAGGATGAGCCGATGAGATTCTCTGCGGTGCTATGTTTCTTTGTAGGGTCTCGTTTTTTCTCGGTCATCTTATTTTTTGCATTCATCTAGTTTAACGATGAAGTATTGATTAGGTATTCTGAATTACGATGTTAGGAAATTTACTGCTGTGATCCAAGCTGGTATTAGCAATTTTAATGGCTACCGTGCGAGCGATTTGTTTATAAATATTCGCAATTTTGCTATCAGGCTCCGCAACTACAGTTGGCTTTCCACCATCGGACTGTTCCCGGATTTTAATATCTAGCGGTAAGCTACCTAGTAAGTCTACGTTGTATTCTTTGCTCATTAGTGCGCCGCCGCCTGCACCAAAAATATGTTCTTCATGACCGCAACTGCTGCAAATATGCGTACTCATATTTTCTACAATACCTAAAATCGGGATGCCGACTTTTTCGAACATCTTTAAGCCTTTACGTGCGTCCAGTAACGCAATGTCTTGCGGTGTAGTAACGATAATGGCGCCAGTAACCGGAATTTTTTGTGATAGCGTAAGTTGAATATCACCCGTACCAGGTGGTAAATCAATCACCAGATAATCTAGGTCACGCCATTTGGTATCACGTAACAATTGCTCCAGCGCACCCGTTACCATTGGGCCGCGCCATACCATAGGTGTATCGGTATCTACTAAAAACCCAATCGACATGGCTTGTATGCCATGCGCGAGCATCGGCTCCATGCTTTTGCCATCAGTGCTCTCAGGGCGGCCGCTAATGCCTAACATTTGCGGTTGGCTCGGGCCGTAAATGTCAGCATCCAGCAAACCTACAGTTGCGCCTTCTGCTGCCAGTGCTAATGCTAAATTGACAGAGGTGGTTGATTTGCCTACACCACCTTTGCCAGATGCTACCGCAATGACATTCTTAACATTAGGGATCAGGCTCACGCCGCGTTGCGCGCTATGGCTGACAATTCTGCTACCGATATTGACGGTGATATTGCCAATGTCTGCAATACTTTTAAGCTGATTTACAACCAGTGTTCGCAAGCTTTCAAACTGACTTTTGGCAGGATAGCCCAGCACGATATCCAAGCTGACATTATTGCCCTCCAGTTTGATGTTTTTAGCCGATTTGCTGGTGACAAAATCGCGACCGGTATTCGGGTCTACCAATGTTTGTAGTGCGGTTGTAACGCTATGCTCAGTAAAGCTCATGGTTTTAACTTCTGGTGATTTTCAAAACACCATTTTAGCCTACATTATTTCAGTGTAGTAGAGAGTTTAATTACTAGATTAGGTGCGCATTTGCTAAAATAGGGTATTCAATAAAAATTTAACATTTAAGCCATTTATGACGCAACAACCTGCAAATAAAACCTCTAAAAAAATACTCGTCACTTCCGCATTGCCCTATGCAAATGGCAGTATCCATTTAGGCCACTTAGTAGAGTATATTCAAACTGATATCTGGGTGCGTTTTCAAAAAATGCAGGGCCACACGGTGCATTATGTATGTGCAGATGATACGCATGGCACACCGATTATGCTACGTGCTGAAAAAGAAGGTATTACCCCAGAAGCATTGATTGCCAATGTGCATCAAGAGCACAGTGCAGATTTTGCGGAATTCTTAGTGGATTTTGATAATTACTACTCCACCAATGCGCCCGAGAATAAAGAGCTCTCACAAAGTATCTATAAGAAACTAAAAGCCGCAGGGAAAATCACGACTAAAACCATTGAGCAGTTTTATGACCCCGTCAAAAACATGTTTTTGCCAGATCGTTTCATTAAGGGTGAGTGTCCAAAATGTCACGCTAAAGACCAATATGGTGATTCTTGCGAAGTATGTGGGGCTACTTATAACCCAACTGAACTCATTAATGCTTATTCTGCAGTGTCTGGCGCAGCCCCTATTCGTAAAGAAACTGAGCATTATTTTTTCAAACTTTCAGAATGTGAAGATTTTTTGAAGCAATGGACACGTCAAGGCACTGGAACAGATAAAGCTACATTGCAAGGTGAAGCTGCTAACAAGATGGGCGAGTGGTTTGCCAGTGGTTTGAATGATTGGGATATTTCCCGCGATGCGCCTTATTTTGGTTTCGAGATTCCAGACGCACCGGGAAAATATTTCTATGTATGGCTGGATGCGCCGATTGGCTACATGGCGAGTTTTAAGAAGCTGTGTGCAGATAAGGGGCTGGATTTCGACGAATATTGGAATAAAGATTCAAACACTGAGCTTTATCACTTTATCGGCAAAGATATTCTTTATTTCCATGCCTTGTTTTGGCCTGCTACATTGGAATACAGCGGGCATCGTACGCCCACCAAAATTTTCGCCCATGGTTTTTTAACTGTTAATGGCGAGAAAATGAGTAAGTCGCGCGGCACGTTTATTACTGCGCGTAGCTATTTAGAACATATTAAGAATCCTGAGTATTTGCGCTATTACTATGCCGCTAAATTGAATAGCACGATGGAAGATATCGACCTGAATCTGGAAGATTTTACAGCGCGTGTGAATAGTGACTTGGTGGGTAAATACATCAATATTGCAAGTCGGACTGCTGGGTTTATCAACAAGCGTTTTGAAGGTAAATTACAGTTATCTGATAACAATCCAGTGATTGCAGAGTTGCAATCAGCAGCAAGCGTTATATCAAGTGCCTATGAAGAGCGCGAATATGGCAAGGCGCTGCGTGAGATCATGCGTTTAGCCGATATTGCTAATGGTTACGTAGCCGAAAAATCTCCATGGGTAATGGCAAAGCAGGAAGGACAAGAAACTGCGTTGCAGCAAGCATGTTCAGATGCATTAGAAATGTTTAGATTACTGACTTTATATTTAAAGCCCGTTTTACCAGAGCTAGCAAGTCATATTGAAAAATTCTTAAATATTTCAGCGTTAAGTTGGAACAGTGTCAATTCATCTTTAACTGCCCAACACACAATCAATGTTTACTATCACTTAATCACCCGTATCGACCCTAAATTGATTGAAGCTATGACAGAAGCCAACAAAGAGAACCTGACTGCAACGCCTACCGTTTCACCCATAGCGGCAAAAACGACAGAAGCGCTACCAGAAGCAGAGTATATTAGTATTGATGACTTCACCAAAGTGGATTTACGCATTGCCAAAATAGTGAATGCTGAACATGTAGAGGGCGCTGAAAAGCTACTCAAACTCTCATTAGATATTGGTGAGGAAAAACCACGCCAAGTATTTGCAGGTATTAAATCTGCCTATGATCCTGAGTCTTTGAAGGGGCGTTTGACGGTCATGGTGGCAAATTTAGCCCCGCGTAAAATGAAGTTTGGTATGAGTGAAGGTATGGTATTGGCAGCCAGTGATGACCGTGGCGGGCCATTTATTTTATCGCCTGATGTCGGCGCACAGGCAGGTATGCGCGTTAAGTAGCTTCAGTTGTTCGAGTTAAATAAAATCAAAAATCAATGTAAGCAAATTCCTACATTGATATCAGAGTAATCCGATGCTGTTGATCTTTTTAATCTTGTAATATTCAACGGTTGAAAGTTATTTTTGTACATAAAAGGGAGTTTTGAATGAAATTAATTAATGGTTCATTGTTAGCAATTTTATTGTTTTCTGGGCATGTTATGGCAGCAGATAGTAATGCTAAAACTGCAGTAGGTGGTGGTTTAGGCGCTGCTGCAGGTACAGCCTTAGGCGGTATAGTAGGCGGTAGTAATGGTGAAGTATTAGGCGGTGCTGTTGGTGGTGGTTTAGGTGGTGCGGTCACCACTAAAGGCGAAGGTCAAGCAGGTGCAGTGATTGGCGGTGCGGCAGGCGGCGCAGGTGGCGCATATGTTGGCCGTAAGGTGACTGGGACTGGAACAGGTGCTGTAGTAGGCGCTGGACTGGGTGGCGCAGGTGGTGCAGTGACTGGTAAAGTCATTGATGAATCAACTGGTACTAGAGCTTCCACTGGCGTTGCTGTTAATGCGGGAGGCTATGATGATCATGGCTACAAAAACAAGCATAAACATAAGCGAGGTAAGGGACATTACAAAAAACATCATCATGGACATGATGATTAATTTGAACGATGTAACTGGTTAAGAAAAAGCCCCGCATGCGGGGATTTTTCTTAAATCCTGCTTTTATAACAATTACTTAACAGTTGTTTTGCTATCTACTTTTACTTTATCAGTAGTCACTTTTGTGGATTTTTCTACATTAGCAGGTTTTGCTGTTTTGGTTTCTTTAGTTACTTTAACCTCTTTAGCTGGTTTGCTATCAACAGGTTTCGCAACTTTTGTTACACCACTTACAGAAACATCTTTACGCACATTTTGTAGCGTAACAGAGCCAATACCATCTACTTTTTCAAGTTCATCTACACTTTTAAAACCACCATTCTTTTTACGATAATCTATAATCGCTTGTGCTTTTACTGGGCCAATGCCATTTAAGCTTTCAAGCTCAGCTTGTGTAGCAGTATTAAGGTTAACGCCAGCTAATGCACTTAGACTGAAGCTTAAAAAAGTAACCAATGCAAACAACATTTTTTTCATTTTGATTCTCCGTAGTTTGTAAATTTTATAACACATTTAATTTAGTATTGATTATTAAGTGTTATAACTACGTATCATAGCTGATTAATCAATATATTACAGCCTAGCTTTAAGTCTTAGCTGACTGCATACATTCTGCGTTGATTGCCTCTAATGCTTTAAGTGGATTATCCGCTTGTGTGATAGGTCTGCCGATAACGAGATAGCTAGATCCCATTATTAATGCTGCTCTAGGTGTGGCAACACGCTTCTGGTCGTCAAGACTTGCGCTTTCTGGGCGAATACCAGGCGTGACCAGACAAAAATCTTGCCCGAATGTTGATCTCAAGATTGGGGTTTCACCTGCGGAACAGACAACGCCATCAAGACCAGCTTCACTGGTAAGTCTGGCAAGTCTAACAACATGGTTCTTTAATGTTCCCTTAACCCCAATTTGAGAAAATGCTGCCTGATTCATGCTGGTGAGCACGGTTACTGCAATTAAAAGTGGTTTCGTATCACTATTGTTAACAGCTTGACGTGCTGCCTGCATCATTTCTAAGCCACCGCTAGCGTGTACATTGAGCATCCACACACCTAAATTACTGGCGGCAGTACAAGCTTTTGCTACCGTATTGGGAATATCATGAAATTTCAAATCTAAAAATACACCAAAATTTGCACGTGTTAAGGTTTCAATAAATTGTGGTCCTACTGCGGTAAAAAGTTCTTTACCAATTTTTAGCCTGCATAGCGTAGGGTCTAGTTGGTTCACTAGCTTGAGTGCACTCGTAGCATCAGCATAATCAAGAGCAACGATTACTTTAGGGTCATTACTTTGATTATTGCTGGAGAGGTTGGTCGATAACGGATTGGTCATAGTCGATTAGGTGTCAGCAAACTTAGCTGCTTTAAAGTTGAAGTGTAAAGTTAAATAGTCGCTGGTTCGGCTGGTAATGCTTCCCAAGCGTTACAAGCAGGACATTGCCAGTGATGGTATTTAGCCTTGAATCCACATTGCTCACAATGGTAGGCAGTTTTATTGCCAATGGCATGGCGCACGGCTTGCTGCATTAATTGCGTATCTTGATTTGCACCTTGTGGATTGTGAGTCTCTACAATTGCACGTGCTTGCAACAGCTGGTCTAGTGTATTTAAACTAGGTTTCTTAATCAACTCATTACGCGCTAATCTGGCGGCACTCTCAGCACCTTCTTCAGCCAAAGTCGCTTCATATAGCACATTGATGAGAGATGCTAACTTATAAGTTTGTAGATAAGTTTGCAGCAAGTTTAAGCCATCTTGAGTTTGGTTCAGGGCACGATAACTGCTCAACAACTTAGGTGCGATTAAGCCTAAATACTCAGGTTTCTGGAACTCAATACGCTTCCAAGTAGAAATTGCTTCTTTATGTGCACCGGCTTCTGCTTCTAAATCACCTAAGAGTACATTGGCACGCACACAGTTTTTATTAGCATTCAGCGCTTGGTCAAGTTCGAATCTGGCGGTATGTGCATCATTTGCCAATATAGATTTAACTGCCATTTCGCAATAATAGTGTGAAACTTCAATCCGAAACGGCACACCAGACAGGCGTTCCAGTTCAGTTGCGGCCTTGATTGCACGCTCCCATTCGCGCTCACGTACATAAATTTCAAGCAAAGCGCGTAGGGCAGGTTGGCGGTATCTGTCATCATCTAACGATTCAAATAATTCCTCAGCACGGTCTAACAACCCTGCTTTAAGATAATCTTGTGCTAACTCGGCCGTAACCGCTATTTTTTGCTGTGGTTCGAGTTCATTTTTCTCAAGCAAGTTTAGATGTAAATGAATCGCGCGATCTACTTCGCCGCGCCGTCTAAATAGGCTCCCCAATGCAAAATGCAGTTCTAGTGAATCGGTATTGGCTTGCACCGCTTCACTAAAAGCTTCAATCGCCTTATCGTGCTGATTGGTGATTAGGAAATTTAAGCCCTTAAAATAAGCGGCAGGTAAGGCGGTGGATTCAGCCAGTAGTTGTTTGAGGTCTACCCGGGCAGCCAGCCAGCCTAGGCTGAAAAATAGCGGCAGTGCTAATAACCACCAAAATTCAAATTCCATAAGGATTCACTTTTTTATTGAAGACGTGCCATTTGGCATGGGTATTTTGGCATTTGACCAAGTAGATATTGTTGATGAATTGCATATATGTGTAATTTTAGCGCAAATCAGGCTATGTGGTTGATATTAGCTATTTTGCCTATATTTTTACTGGAATTTATAAGAGGTTTTATAAGGTTTGTGGCAATAAAAAACGGCAGCTTGAGGCTGCCGTTTTTTATGAAACTACAATTTAAAGCAAAAGTTCTAGTTTAAATATCCTAGCCTAGGCTTAAGTCAACACGTTCACGTAACTCTTTACCAGCTTTAAAGTGCGGTACATGTTTCTCAGGTACTTGTACTTTACTGCCGGTTTTAGGGTTGCGTCCTAAACGTGGTGGACGATAATTTAAACTAAAGCTTCCAAAGCCACGTATCTCGATACGCTCGCCAGTGGCAAGGTTATCAGACATCGCATCCAAAATCGCTTTTACTGATAGTTCAGCATCTTTCACCACTAATTGCGGAAAACGCTCAGCAAGCAGGGTGATTAACTCAGATTTAGTCATGCTTATGTGCCTTCATTTACGGTGCCTTTATCTACAAAAGTGCTTATTTTTTGCTGTCAAACTTGGCTTTTAATAACGCGCCAAGATTTGTTGTACCAGCAGTTGCAGCACCGTCATCTGGCACTTGAGCAGCAGCTTCTTTAGTTTTTGCAGATTTAGCTTTAGGTTTTGCCTCAGCTTTATCTTCACTAGCTGCGCCTGATGGATCAGCAGAAAGTTGTTTCACACCTAGTGAAATACGCTCTTTTTCTACATCAATTGCCAAGATAACAGCTTGTAGCTCGTCACCTTTTTTGAAGTTGCGAATCGCTTCTTCGCCAGTTTGTGACCATGATAGGTCTGATAAGTGAACTAAACCGTCAATACCACCTGGCAAGCCAATAAATACGCCAAAGTCAGTGATAGATTTGATTTGACCTGAAACGATATCACCTTTGTGGTGTGTAGCAGAGAAATCATCCCAAGGGTTAGCTTGGCACTGTTTCATACCTAATGATAAACGACGACGATCTTCATCAATCTCAAGAATCATCACTTCAACTTCGTCACCTAATTGCGCGATTTTGCCTGGGTGAATGTTTTTGTTCGTCCAATCCATTTCTGAAACGTGTACTAAACCTTCGATACCTGGCTCGATTTCAACGAACGCGCCATAGTCAGTCAAGTTAGACACTTTACCGAATAAGCGTGTGCTTACTGGATAACGGCGAGTCAATGCAACCCATGGGTCATCGCCTAATTGTTTGATACCTAATGAAACGCGGTTTTTCTCTTGATCGAATTTCAAGATTTTTGCTTCAACTTCTTCACCTACTGTAAGCACTTCTGATGGGTGCTTAACGCGACGCCATGCTAAGTCAGTAATGTGCAGTAAACCATCGATACCGCCTAAATCAACGAATGCGCCATAATCTGTAATGTTTTTAACGATACCTTTTACAACAGCACCTTCAGCTAATGTGCCCATCAATGCTTCACGGTCTGCGCCCATGCTTACTTCCATGACAGCGCGACGTGAAACTACGATGTTATTACGTTTACGATCGATTTTGATTACTTTTAGGTCACACTCTTTGTTTTCAAAAGGAGTAGTGTCTTTTACTGGACGTACATCAACTAATGAACCTGGTAAGAATGCCATGATGCCGTTTACAGAAACGCGTAAACCGCCTTTAACTTTACCACTTACGAAACCTTTGATGATGCGGCCTTCGTTCATTGCGTCTTCAAGGTCTAGCCATGTTTCCATGCGTTTTGCTTTTTCGCGTGAAAGTAATGTTGAACCAAAGCCATCTTCTAGCTTTTCAATCAATACTTTAACAAAGTCGCCCACTTGAACTTCAAGCTCGCCTTGAGCGTTGTGGAATTCAGTAGCAGCGATAACGCTTTCAGATTTTAGACCTGCGTTAACAATCACATGATCGCTATCAACAGAGATCACTTCAGCAGTGATTACTTCACCAGAACGCATCTCTTGGTGAACTAAGCTTTCTTCAAAAAGCGCAGCAAAAGATTCCATGGGTGAAGCAGTAGATTTAGAAGTAGAAGCCATTAAATAAAATTACCTAAAATATAATCCCACCTAGCAGTGGGGTGATTAAAAAAACCGCAAATCTGTGAGAAGCACGGATGACATATAAAATACTAAACTATAAAGATTAGAATTATAACTAAAACATTGAAAAATAAAAGACTATTCGTAAATATTATGCTGATAATGTTGCAAAATAACATCAACTGCGACAGAAATAGTTAAATTATCGGTTTCTAGCAAAATAGCATCGTTTGCCATTATTAATGGCGCACTTGCCCGGCCTTTATCACGCGCATCGCGTTCTTCTAAATCTTGCAGAATTTCATCAAAATTAGCTGGCTGATTTTTACCTAGCAATTGTAGATAGCGGCGCTGAGCACGCGTTTCTGTAGTGGCAGTAAGAAATATTTTCAATGGGGCATCATCAAACACTACCGTTCCCATATCCCGCCCATCGGCTACTAAACCGGGCGTTTTACGAAAGCTATGCTGTAAATCGATTAAAGCAGCGCGTAACGGCGCATGTACTGCGACTTGTGATGCACCTTTACCCATAGCTTCAGTGCGAATTTGATCTGAAATATCCTCATTATTTAACAGCACTTGGTCATTATTGAACCTAATCACAAGTGTTTTTGCACATGCCGTTACAGCCGACGCATCATCCCAAGCAATATTTTTTTGGTGCGTTGCCCAAGCAACAATGCGATATAGAGCGCCAGAATCTAAGTAATGAAAACCAAGTTTCGTTGCGACAAGCTGAGCTACTGTGCCTTTGCCTGATGCAGAGGGGCCATCAATGGCGATTACGGGAATATTGATACTCATGGTTTATGAATGACATATTTTCGCAAACTCTGCGAAATAATTTGGGAATGTTTTAGCGACACAATTAGGATCGTTAATCGTAATCGGCACACCGCCTAATGAAACCAATGAAAAGCACATCGCCATACGATGATCATCGTATGTGTCTATCACCGCATTTGGCATTAGTTGTTTTGGTGGGGTGATTTTGATGTAGTCTGCACCTTCTTCAACAATAGCGCCTACTTTACGTAATTCTGTTGCCATGGCTGAGATGCGGTCTGTCTCTTTTACGCGCCAGCTGGCGATGTTTTTGAGTGTAGTTGTTCCGTTTGCAAAAAGCGCAATAATTGCCAAAGTCATAGCAGCGTCAGGAATATGGTTGCAATCTAAGTCTATCGCTTTGAGCAATTTAGCCTTGCCTGCGGCAATATGGTTTTCACCATAGGTGATTTCACCACCCATCAAGGTTAATGCTTCGGCAAAACGCATATCGCCTTGAATACTGTTTTTACCTATACCCTCAACACGTATCTTACCTGCAATTGCGCCCGCGGCTAAAAAGTAGGATGCACTAGAAGCATCACCCTCAACATAAATTTCTTTTGGGCTAATGTACTGGTTGTTGGCGGAGATGGTGAAACGTTGCCAGCTTTCACGCAGTACATTTACACCAAATTTTGCCATTAAGTTAAGCGTAATTTCGATGTAAGGTTTAGAAATTAACTCACCAACCACTTCAATTGTTACAGTTTGTTTGGTGAGAGGTAGCGCCATTAACAATGCGGTTAAAAACTGGCTAGATACATCGCCACGAATTTTGATGGTTTCACCAAGCTTGAGTGTTGCAGGCGAGATTTTGAGTGGTGGAAAACCTGAATTTTCTAAATATTCGATCTGTGCGCCAGTTTGAAGTAATGCGTTGACCAAATCGCCAATCGGCCGCTCGTGCATACGCGGCACACCGGAAAGTGTATAGTTGCCGTTAGATAATGCCAGTGCGGCTGTAAGCGGCCTAAATGCTGTACCTGCATTGCCTAGAAATAAGTCGGCTTGTTTGATCGGTAGATTTCCACCGCAGCCTGTTACACGCCAAGCATTTTCAGCAAAGTTTTCTAGCTTAATGCCAAGCTTTTCAAGTGCTTCCAACATTCTGGCAGTATCGTCAGATGCCAATAAATCGCGGATTTCTGTGGTACCAGTAGCAAGTGCAGCCAATAGCAAAGTGCGGTTCGATATGCTTTTAGAGCCAGGTAAAGTGATGCTGCCAGAGGCGTTACCGACAGGAGGTAGGAGTAGTTGTTCCATTTATTTTTACGATCTTAATTTTTACGATTGTTTTTATAAGTAGATTATCGTTAGGCGAATTTCTTAGGCCAGCTTTTTCTCTTGAGCCCAAGTGTTTCGAGCTACGCTGGCGCGTTCAAATAACGCTTGTAAACTTGCGCCATCTTCATTTTGCAACATAATTTTCAAGTTGGAAATTTCGGCTTGATAAGCCGTTAACTCATTTAATAATGCGTCCTTATTCGCCAGGCTAATATCGCGCCACATTTCAGGGTGACTGCCTGCGATGCGGGTAAAGTCCCTAAATCCGCTGGCGGCAAAACTAAATAATTGTTGTGCATTCGGTCGTGCAGCAATTTCATTTACCAAGGCGAAAGCCAGTAAGTGCGGTAAATGGCTCACAGCGGCAAAAATGCTATCGTGGGTTTCAGCAGACATTTCACTTACTTTTGCGCCGCAGGTTTTCCACATTTGAGTGACTGTCTCTATGGCTTGTATGCTGTTATTGGCTGTTGGCGTCAGCACCACATTTTTATTGACGTATAAGTCAGCTGTTGCCGCTGTAACGCCACTTTTTTCTGCCCCCGCAATTGGATGACCACCAACAAATTGGCTAAATTGCGCACCTAAAATTTCTTCTGCACAACGCAACACATCAGCCTTCGTACTACCTGCATCAGTAATGATAGTGTTTGCAGACAGATAAGGTTTAATGGAAGCCAATATTGATGGTGTTTGTGCGACTGGCGTTGCAATTAATACTACATCAGCATCTTCTAATGCTTCGGCAATATTGCTAGTTGCAAGGTCAATTACGCCTAAATCTTGTGCTGTTTTGAGATTATCTTGCGTGCGCGATTGATCTCTACCAATCCCGACGATGTGCGGACTATTGCCTGCTTTTTTTAAAGCGAGTGCAACCGAGCCGCCAATCAAGCCCACACCAAATATGACGAGTTTTTTCAAAGCGTATTTATTTTAAATTTGATAATCCCAGATTGTAACATTGTTAGAATTCCAGATTGAAGCGTGATGGCTTATTTCAGCCACTCTCCTTCTATTAACTTTTCTAGCGGCTTAAAGTTTTGCTTGTACGCCATTTTTTTGCTGTCTTTAATCCAGTAGCCTAGGTATAAATAGGGTAAATTCAAGCTTTTAGCCCAGTCAACTTGCCATAAAACATTATAGGTACCATAGCTTGCTTTAACATCTGTGCTGTCATAAAAGGTGTAAACCGCAGAAATGCCATCTCGTACAATATCAATGACACTGACCATTTTGAGTTGGCCGTTTTCTCTAAACTCAATCATTACGCTTTCTACATTGGTTTGGCAGAGGAAGTTTTGATATTGTTCAATATCATCCTTTTCTTCCTGATTTGAATTTTTATCCTTCGCATTTAGATCTATATGACGTGCTTTTTGATAGGCAGAATAGAGTGCGTAGTGTTCTTCTTGAAACCCGACATTTAGAATGGAGGCGGTGAGATTTTGGTGCTGCTTATATGCACGCTTCTGGCTGCGGTTGGGTGCAAAGTGCTGCAGAATTACACGTACTGGAACGCATTCGCGGCAATTTTCGCAATGTGGTCTGTAGGCA
>JANOHT010000181.1:0-8059 GCA_031406605.1 Methylotenera sp.
CCATCCATACTGGGCATGCGAATATCAAGCAATACAATATTCGGTGAATGTTCATTCGCCAGATGCAGTGCTTCCTGACCATTTTTCGCTTCAGCAACCACATGAATTGTGTTGATATCTGACAATAGCTCGCGCAGCCTATTTCTTGCAGGGGCTTCGTCATCGGCAATCAACAGTTTTAATATGGCGGTCATTGATATGCGGCTGTCATTTAATCGTGTGTGGCAACTTAATATGTACTTGATAGCGCCCATTGGATCGCGAGATTCTTAACGAGGCTTCAAGGTCAAAATGTAAAGTTAAACGTTCTTTAATGTTATTTAGCGCCATTTTGTTGCCGCTGTTGTGATTAATTTTTGCATTATAAGGGTTGCTTAATAACAAATGTACTTCATTGCGTTTGGTGTAAATTTGTATGTTGATTATTCCGCCGCTAGCTAAAGGCTCGATGCCGTGATAAACCGCATTTTCAATCAGTGGCTGAAGTAATAATGGCGGTATAAGTGCATCTGGCGGCATATCGTCAATTTGCCAATGAATAATGAGCCGATCTTCTAGACGCAATTTTTCTAATGCCAAATATTGGCGGCATAAGGCAATTTCTTGCGCCAACGGCACCAAATCACGGTTGTCTGCCATGAGTACACGAAATAAATCTGCCATATCTTCTAAAGCAGTTTCAGCCTGTTTGGGTTGGCTGCGAATAAGTGATAACACAGCATTGATGCTATTAAACAAGAAGTGTGGGCGAATCCGTGCCTGCAAAGCTTGTAATCTTGCTTCAGCTACCGCAGGGGAGTATGCACGTAAATGTAAATTAAAATAATATAAAGTGATGGCAGTGAGTATAAAAACGAAAAAAATCGTGCGTATCAGACTAGGTAAGTCATTAAAGATTAAAAGCTGTGAAACTAGACCGTGTAGGCTGCCACATGCAAATAAAACAATTACTATAATGGCCGCTATCCCATACCAGTAAGGCAATTTATTGAGGATAGGGTAGCTCACGTATAGCAACAATAGACTTACTAGTAACATAGGCTGCGCAACCGCAGAAATCGCAGTAATATTAGTTAAGAACTCGCGCATAGTATTACTTAATATCATCGCGGCTAGTACCAGCAATGTATTGATGATGACCAGTATGCGTAGATTCACGCCTAAATTATGCATGTTCGGCAAGCGGCTATGCTTTCTCATTTTTTAGCGCTCATTCCTTAATGCTCACTTTTTAATACTCATATTCTGATCCGTATTGTTTATTCTAATGTTCATGGTCAGTTTTTGCGTTTAGTTGCATCGTAGCATTTGTGTTTTGCATTATACTAATCATATAAGTATATTATTATTAAACAATATTTTTAAAAGTACCGTTATAAATTTAAAGTTTAAGCCTGATAAATGGCTCAAGATAAATATCTAAAAAAGATAAAAGTTAAGCGAGAAAGATAAGTGACACAAAAAGAAAGCCCAAAAACAAGCGCACTCAATAAAAAAGACACCAGTTGGTCAGGCCGTTTTAATGAGCCTGTCGCAGAATTAGTGAAAAAATACACCGCTTCTGTAACTTTTGATCAACGTTTAGCCGTATTTGATATTCAAGGTTCGTTAGCGCACGCGCAAATGTTGGGCACACAACTAATCATCAGTCATGATGATGTGAAATCCATAGAAGCAGGCCTTGCTGAAATTCTGCAAGAAATTGAAGCTGGTCAGTTTGAATGGCTATTGGATTTAGAAGATGTGCATTTGAATATAGAAAAACGCCTCACTGATAAGATCGGCGATGCAGGTAAGCGCTTACATACTGGCAGAAGCCGTAACGACCAAGTGGCAACCGATGTAAGACTGTGGTTACGCGCTACTACCGATGATGTAATTGCAGGGCTAAAAAAGCTACAAATTAGTTTGCTTGAATTAGCAGAAACACATTTTGATACGGTGATGCCAGGTTTTACGCATTTGCAGGTTGCGCAGCCCGTGACCTTTGGCCACCACTTAATGGCGTATGTGGAAATGCTTAAACGTGATGTAGCGCGCTTTACAGATTGCCGTAAACGCATTAATCGATTGCCGTTAGGCGCTGCCGCTTTGGCCGGTACAAGTTATCCTATTGATCGTGAATTAGTGGCGAGGAAGCTAGGTTTTGATGGCGTATGTGAAAATTCATTAGATGCGGTGTCTGATCGCGATTTTGCGATTGAATTTACCTTTGCCGCGTCACTGGTGATGACACATCTATCAAGATTATCGGAAGAGCTTATTTTATGGAGTTCGCCAAGATTCGCTTTTGTGGATATTGCTGATCGGTTTTGTACTGGTTCATCGATCATGCCGCAAAAAAAGAACCCAGATGTACCCGAGCTAGTGCGAGGTAAAACTGGCCGAGTGTATGGGCATTTAACAGCGTTGTTGACCTTAATGAAGGGACAGCCACTTGCATATAACAAAGATAATCAGGAAGATAAAGAACCGCTGTTTGATACGGCAGATACTTTATTAATCACCTTAGAAATTTATGCTGACATGATGCGTGGCATTACCGTGAACAAAGAAAACATGCGCCAAGCAGCAAGCGAGGGTTTTGCTACGGCAACTGATTTAGCTGATTATTTAGCTAAAAAGGGTATGCCGTTTAGGGATGCGCACGAAGTGGTGGCATTAGCTGTGCGTTATGCAGTAGATAAAAAAGTAGATTTAAGTGATTTGCCGCTAGTGACATTGCAGCAGTTTGCACCTGAAATTAGCGATGATGTCTATGCCGTATTGACACTGGAAGGCTCACTCAACAGCCGTAACCATATTGGCGGCACAGCGCCTGCACAAGTAAGCGCTGCGATTGTGCGTGCCCGTAAAGAATTAACCCTATAACCACTTTGAATTAATTTGAGTATAAATGGCGACCACTGACAAAAAAATTAAACTTGCATTAATTTTAATGGCTGTAAGCTGTAGCAATTTGTCGTATGCACAAATTACACCTCAAGAAATGGATGCATTACAGAAAAACACATTAGAGCAAAGTTTATCAGAGGAGGCCTCATCATTTCCGCAAGAAAAAAATGGTATGGTTTGGTCACTGATGCCTGGAGAAAGTGTTAATCGCCTAGCTACACTGTTTTATCCAAAAAATAGAAGTATGCAGCAGTTGTTTGTCGCAAAAACTTTGTATTTAAGCCGCAATATCCAACCGGGCCTTCGTGCCGGTAGTACTTCCAGTCAGCTCACATTGGTCGTTATTCCAGACATTCGGCAGCTTTCGCAGCAGAGTATTAAGCTTGCTGCATCAAAGAACTACAAT
Source organism: Methylotenera sp. (assembly GCA_031406605.1). Lineage (GTDB taxonomy): Bacteria > Pseudomonadota > Gammaproteobacteria > Burkholderiales > Methylophilaceae > Methylotenera. The sequence goes on from JANOHT010000181.1 coordinate 3,302, forward strand.
GGCGAGATACGTCAGCCGCAAGCGAAGCCGCAAATGCTTAATGCGATCAGTCCAATAGCCGCGTTAGGAATTAATCCAAAAATACAGATTATTTATGACGAGTTAATCAAAAAGAATGAATTTTTGAAACTTGAAATCAATAAAATAAATGCTAAATTGGCGTACTTAGAGCAAGTATTTGTAACGCTAAAGACTGAAATTATTCGTCTAGCAGGTAGCGTTAGCGAGAATGTTGATGCAAAGCTTAATACTCAACCGAACGCAGAAGTTGTATTTAATCAACAACCCTTGGCTGAAGCTGGTTCTGTACAGCAAATACAGGCTAGCCAGCTCAGCAACAATCTAGTGCAAAGTCAAGAATCAACGATTGTCGAGTCGAAGCCAGCAACAGTTCCAGCTTTATCTACAAAATCTGTTCAAGTAAAACCCTCGTTTGATACATCATACTTATTTTTAACTATTTTTAATTTGATATTAGTGATTGCTTGTTTGGTCGGTTTTGTTTTGTTCAACCGTCAACAAGTGAAAAATCGTGCCTTAGCTACAAACGGCAAGTTTAAAATGACTAAGTCTGATGAAATAAGAAAAAAATCATTGATGATCAAAGATAAATTAGAGATCCAGAAAAAGATAAAAATGCTTAAAGTGAATGCACCAGTTGTATTAGGTGAGTTCAAACATAGTATGCCATGTGCAGATGTAGAACCTGAAGCAAGTCCTGTAGTGGGCACTCAGATGAGCGCCGAGATAAGCACTGAAGCTACTCCCAATACAAGCCCCAAGATAAACCTTACGGTTAGTCCAGTAGTTGATACAAAAGTGATTGCTGAGGTAACACCTAGTGCAAAGGCTGTCGACAACGCCTACGATAAAGAAGAGGCTGAATTGTTATTAGGCCAAGCTAAGGTTTTTGTTCAAGTTGACCGTGCCGGTTACGCGATTCGATTGCTTAAAGCGCAAATTCAAGCTGCACCAAAGACCTCTTTGCAACATTGGTTATACCTTTTAGATATTTATAGAGAAACAAATCAAAAAGAGGCATTTTTGGAGCATGCGAAACAACTGCACCAGAACTTTAATGTCATGATGCCTTTGTGGGAAAACACGCCGCCCAAGATGGTAATCGCCTCTAGCTTAGAAGAGTTTTCGCACATTACCGCAAAAGTCACTAAATTATGGGCTGACTGTATAAAAGAGGCCAATAGCATCACACAAACCAAGGCTTACCTAGATGAGCTATTAACAGATAATCGTGATAGTCAGCGCTCAGGTTTTAGTATGGAAGTCTTTCAAGAAATTATGACACTACGAAACTTGTTAGATGAGCGCGAAAAGCAGACCGAAGAAGAGATGGAAGCATATTAAATCTTAAGCGTTTAAACTAAAAATAACTCAAGTAACTCATTTAAAAAACGTTGACCTAACAAAGTAGGTTGCATATTGCCACCAGCAATAGTCAATAAGCCTTTGTTCTGCGCTTTTTTAATGGCCGCATCAAGTACATGTATGTTCAAGCCAGTGCGTTGTTGAAACAAGGTGACTGGAATGCCATCTACTAAGCGTAAAGCATTCATCATAAATTCAAAACCTAACTCATCTTGACTAATTACCCATTCGCGCTCAACAGCTTTACCTTGTAAAGCTTGTTCCATATAGGCTTTAGGATGTTTCGGACGTGCTTCACGCGTGATTTTGTCGTGATAACTCAATTTGCTATGAGCACCTGCACCAATACCTAAATAATCGCCAAACTGCCAGTAGTTAAGGTTGTGTTTGGCTTGTTTGCCTTTTTTTGCAAAAGCAGAGGTTTCGTAATGTTCATAACCATGTTTTGCTAATAATGCTTCAATGGCAATTTGCATATCGCTACTGGTGTCATCATCAGGCAAGCTTGGCGGTGTTCGATAAAACGGCGTATTGGGTTCTAAAGTCAAATGGTAAAAAGATAAATGCGCAGGGTTAAGTTTGATGGCTGTTTCTGCATCATTAAGTGCATCTGCTAGGCTTTGATTAGGTAGGCCATACATAATGTCGCAATTCACTTGCTCAAAGGTTTTGAGTGCTAGCGCTACGGCGTCGTAAGCTTGCTGGCTATCGTGAATACGGCCTAGGGATTTTAGATAATCATTATTAAAACTTTGTATGCCTAGGGAAAGTCGATTGACACCTGCTTGCTTATAGCCCGCAAAGTGAGCTGAATCTACAGTGCCAGGATTAGCCTCTAAGGTAATTTCAGCATCAAATTCCAGTGGTGTCAGCATGCGCACATGGCTCAAAATCTTATCTATGGCTTCTGCTGAAAATAAACTAGGTGTTCCGCCACCAAAGAATATGCTTCTAATTTTGCGACCCCATACCTTGGGCGTCGCAAGCTCAAGGTCTGCAATCAGTGCCTCTACATAAGCAGATTCGGGAATCTCGCCATTTTTATGTCGACTTTCGTGCGAGTTGAAGTCGCAATAAGGGCATTTTTTTACACACCATGGAATATGGATGTATAAAGATAGTGGAGGCGGGTTGGTCAGGCCTGAGATTGTTGCTTCGCCTGCTAATGGCGCGATGGTGTTGATTGGCTTGGTATTAAATGCTGCCTCAGCCTTGATTTCAATGATTTTTTTGATAGGGGTTCACCAGCGTATCGACGAGTTGATGCAAAGTCTCGCGCATTTGCACCTCGCTGACTTCCATTAATAAGCCATCCTCTAGTGCATCTTGCGCAATTTGACGGATTTCATCAAAGTTTTCACGCATCACCTTAATTTTTTCGGTGCAGGCTACTATGGATGTATCGTCACGTACCCAAATAGGGAGCGGATGGTCAGGTTTTTTACTCATGTTTATATTTTAAATAACTTGTAACTAAATAATGCTTAGATTAAATTTGATTTTTCAATCAGGTGCAACATTTTACGCAATGCATGACCGCGATGGCTAATATGATTCTTAGTTTCAGGTGCTAGTTCCGCACCGGTTTTCTCAGTTTTATCGTCTAAAAATAGCGGGTCATAGCCAAAACCGAATGTACCACGAGGCGCATTTAAAATCTCACCTGTCCATATACCTTCAGCGATTAATGGCTGCGGGTCATCATGGCGACGCACTAACACTAAAGCGCAATAATAATACGCACGGCGATTAGTCTGGTCTTTTAGCCTTTCCAACAAATATGCATTATTTTTAGCATCGCTTCTAGGCTCACCGCCGAAGTAAGCAGAATGCACACCCGGCGCACCATCCAATGCTTCAACACAAAGACCAGAATCGTCTGCCAAGGCCGGTAAATTGGTTAACTGGCTGGCATGACGTGCTTTTGCTAATGCATTTTCAATAAAAGTGCAGTGAGGCTCTGCGGATTCGGGTACGTTAAATGCAGACTGCGAGACAACTTCAATATTAAGCGGCTCAAGTAACGCTTGAATTTCACGCAATTTCCCACTATTGCCTGTGGCAATCACTAATTTTTTTAACATATGACACTCAAAATATATAGCCTGAACTTATAACTTCAGACTTACAGTCCTAAAACTGCGTTCTGTTTGCTGATTAAAGATTGGATGCCACTACTGGCCAAATCTAACATCGCGTTCATCGCATCGCGACTAAACGGTTCACCTTCAGCGGTACCTTGAACTTCTACAAAGCCACCATCTGCAGTCATCACCACGTTCATATCGGTATCGCAATCAGAGTCTTCAATATAATCCAGATCCAACACTGGCTGACCTTTGTAAACACCAACAGAAATGGCTGCAACTGCTTGTTTAAGTGGGCTTGCTGTGAGTTTTCCACTGGACAATAAAGTTGTAACCGCATCGTGTAGTGCCACGTAAGCGCCAGTGATACTTGCCGTGCGGGTGCCACCATCAGCCTGAATGACGTCGCAGTCAATCTGTATGCTGCGCTCACCTAATTTTTCTAAATCAATAATGGCACGTAATGAGCGACCAATTAAACGCTGTATCTCTTGGGTGCGCCCAGATTGTTTACCTTTCGCTGCTTCCCTATCCATGCGGCTACCAGTAGAACGTGGCAACATGCCATATTCAGCGGTTACCCAGCCTTGTCCTTTGCCTTTTAGAAATCCTGGCACTCGTTCTTCCACACTGGCCGTACACAATACGTGAGTGTCGCCAAACTTAACTAACACTGAGCCCTCGGCATGTTTGGTGTAATGGCGAATGATCTCCACGTCACGTAGCTGATTATTGGTGCGTTGGCTGGGGCGGGTAAGGTTGTTTTGCATGTAGCTAAATCCTGATTTGAAAGAGACCTAGATTGAAAATGGCTAGGTTTTGAGGTTTGATTTTAAACTGCTGCTTAAATATTTTGTCAGAAAATTCTTTATTTGCGCATACTTTTGCGTAGAGCTTCTTGTATTTCTGTGATGGTTCTTTCAATTTCATCAGCGGTTAAGTCTGTACCATTCATTTCGTTTTCTTGGTTTGGGTTGGTGACAGGATTGATAATGGTCGTGGTAGACCCCATTGCCATCGTCACTGTAGAAACTGCTAAGCTGCTACTAAGTTTATCACCCCACTGCAAGCCAATCGCACTCATGTTGTCGCCTTGTTGCTGGCTGACGTATTCAGCTTGGTTTAACAGTTCGGTAACACTATCAGTAATAGATGGGTTGTTGAGTATGCGTCTCATGTGGTCATCTGCCACTGCGCCCCAAACACCATCGGTACATAATAAAATAGTGTCGCCCTCGGCCAATTCATGTCTATCTGACAAGTCAATTTTAGGTGGTGTGTCTCC
>JANOHT010000187.1:0-5425 GCA_031406605.1 Methylotenera sp.
TTGCCATCGATCCCACATGATGGACTTTTGTTCATCCGTGTAATAAATTCGAGTTCTGTTTTTCATTTTCAACACCTCATCCTTTTTTAATAAGAATAACGTGTTGCATCGATCAGTTGAACTCACAGCCCAAATCGGACACTCAGAATATCTATAAAAGTGGGTAAAGTCCATCTACAAATTTCATGAGAGTTACACATTTATTCCTTATTTTTTAATTGGGTGCGCTAACGTACAGTGTCGAATCGACATAATGGTTATTGTTGCGTTTATACAGTTTGATTCGTAATTTATTCAGGAGTTAATATTGTGAATGAAGATCAAGTTATAGGTGCTGTAATAAACTTTGTTGGAAAACTGCAGGAAGATTTTGGAAAAATAATTGGCAGTAAAAACCTATTAAATAAAGGTTCTAGAAAAAAAATAGTGGGGCAAGCACAGAAAAACTATGGTAAAGCTTTGGAAGACGTTCAGAATGCGAGAAGGTATTAAGTTGAAAGTTAACTGAGCCGACTGTATTGACCCAAAGCAAACACTCACCCCGATGAACTCTGACGCACTGATAGGACTCTTAAGAATTCATGGATGTTTTGCTATTAATTGTCCAACGAGGAGATTTATTATGCGAACCCACTCTATCAAATCAATATTGCTGACCTTGAGCATACCGCTGCTATTTTCAAGTGGCTTTTCATTGGCTGACCAGAGTTTTGTTGACACCAAGACTGGCCAGCCAATGAAAATTGATTCGGGACTTTTTAACACCGAACAGTCCAAGAAATTCTTGAGTTCAGGTGAAAACCCTTATAACGGTAACGCAGAAGCCATTGCCAGCGGTAAAAAGCATTATCAAACCTACTCCTGTGCTCAATGCCATGGTGCCCAAGCTCAGGGACAGACTGCTGCCGGTCTGACAGGCCCTAGATATAGCCACTCCAAGAGCGCTACGGATAAGGGAATGTTCGAAATCATCTGGGCAGGAACCAATGGCGGGATGAGTGGCAAAGGCAAAGGTGTAATGGACCCTGGTAATCACAGTAACGGATTATCCCCTGACGAGACATTAAAGGTGATCGCGTGGATCAGAAGTCAGGGCGGAACTGCTAAGTAAAGAAATATACTGCCTGATTTCTATAGGGATTAGATAGCCCCGTGGTAAGCAGAAACACTAGCGGCAACGTCCTGGAACTCAACGTTGAAGTTTGTTTTGGGTCGGAAGAGCTCACACTATATGTACCGTCTAAGTAATTAAAACTGATACGATCCAGTTCTCAGTTTTGTTTGCTTTGGCGAGCTAATTTAGGCTCGAACAAAGTTTTAGATTGGTTTTCTGAACCGATCCAACCCACTCATCACTAAAGAATATGCCGCTGGCACTACCACCAAAGTCAGCAATGTGGATGAAATCATCCCTCCAATAATAGCAACAGATAATGGTTTATTGGTTTCAGAGCCTGCGCCTAGACCGAGGGCTGCAGGCAACAAAGCTAGAATAATCGTTAGCGAAGTCATCACTACGGGTCTTAATCTGATTGGGCAGGCTTCTTTCAGTGCATTGTTAATGCTAGCCCCCTTTTCACGTAGTTGATTGGTTAAATCTACCAATAGAATCGAGTTCTTGGCGACTAAGCCGATCAGCAGTACTAAGCCAATCATGGAGAACATATTGAGCGTGTCGCCAGAGAGTAGAAGCGCGATAAGCCCACCAATAATCGCAAGTGGCTGTGCGAGCATGATAATGAATGGCTGAATGAAGGAGTTGAACTGGCTGGCAAGCACCATATATAGCAAGATAAATGCAAGTAAAAATACGAAGGAGATATTTTTAATGGTTTTTCCAAACTCTTCTGCTTGCCCAGTAAGTTTTAGGCTGTAATTAGGTGGTACTAGTTTAGCTGCGGTTTCGTTGACTAACTCTACGGCATCACCTAATGGTATGTTTGGGTTAGCATAGAAATTAGCAGCATATTGTAGGTCGTATCGGCCAATAACGGCTGCACCTAACTCCTGTTTAAAGCTTGCTACTGCATCTAGGCGAACCAATTCGCCATTAGTGCTACGAAGATAAATTTTGCTTAAATCATTCACTTGTTTCAGGTCGCCCTCGGTTGCTTTTAACCGAATATCGTAGCGTTGACCATCACCTACATCATCATTAAATTTGGCTACATTGATGCCACCCGCATACAAGCTTACCGCTGTGGCGATATCGTTAGCGCTTAAACCCAGGGTAGCCGCTCTTACACGATCTATTTGCATGTTCAGTTGAGGTAAATCCAGTTGAACGTCTAAGTCTATTTTGCCCATATCAGGATTGTTGCTTAGTGTTTGTTGCAATAGCTTAGAAATACGGCCAATTTCTTGCAAATTTGCACCGGTGAGATTGAATTGTAGCTTTTCTGAACGCTGACCACGTGCGATAGACGATGGTGAAGGAATTGCACGTACCCCAGGAATTTGATCAAACTCTTGTTTTAACTCTTTAATCAATGTTTGCTGGCTTTTTGTACGTTCAGTTTTGGGTTTTAGACGTACGTTTACATTGCCTTGATTCACTTGTCCACGTGAGCCAGTACCAATGGTCGCGAAATAACTGGCCACTTCACCTGTGTGGCTGGCAACGGTAGCTTCCACTAATTTAAGGCGTGAGTCGGTATAGTCTAGGCTTGAGCCAAGCGGACTTTTTACGTTAATGCTAAAGCTACCTTCGTCAGATTCTGGTATGAAATCTTTTTCAACGTATTTGAGCGAGATAAATCCACCCACACCTACAAATACAAGTGTAATGATTAGTACGAGCCCTCGATGGTTGAGTGTGATGCTTAACAGTTTTTTGTAAAGGTTATCTAATCCAGCCAAAACCTTACCAATGCTGTTATACAATTTATTTTGTTTTTCGTTACTTTCATGGTGACTTACGTTTAGGTAACGTGAGCAAAGCATAGGTGTGAGTGTGAGCGAAACAAACAGTGAGGCCAGCACGCCAAAAGTGACAACCACACCGAACGACTTGAAAAATTTTCCGATGATGCCATCCATAAAAATGACTGGTGCAAAAATACACACTAATGATAACGAGGCCGCAATCACCGCAAAAGTTACTTCACGTGAGCCATTGAGTGCAGCAGACAACGGGTTTGGATCTAGGAATTGGCGATGTCGATGGATATTTTCCAGTACTACAATCGCATCATCAACTACCACGCCTATCAGTAATAACAATGCGAGCAACGTCATTGAGTTAAAAGTAAAGCCTGAAAAATACATTACCGCAATAGCGGCCAGCAGAGAGACTGGAATTGCAGTGGCAATGATTAGTGTGGAACGTAGCGATCGTAAAAAAATAAATACGATGAGCGCCGCTAATAAAGTGCCTTCTATCAGGTGTTCTTTAAGTGAAGCGACTAATTGATTAATGAAGATAGAATCATTAGTGGAAATTTCCAGCGTCATACCAGGAGGTAAATTAGGGCGAATATCCGTATCTAACCTGCGTTCAACCTCGTCAATAATAGCCACAGTGTTAGCGTTGGCTATTTTTACCATGCCTAAACCCACGGTAGGTTTACCGTTGTAGCGTGCTATCTGACGGTTGTCTGTGATGCTATCTTCAACGGTGGCGATGTCTTTTAGTCGAATGGGTGCACCTGCTTTTACTTGCACGACTAATTCGGCTAAATCTTTAATGTTGTGAAATTCGAGGTCGAGTTTGAGTAGCTGCTCCGCTTGGTTACTGACCAGAAATCCACCAGGAAGCTGCACATGTTCACGATTAAATGCAGTAATTAAATCGTTAGCGGTAAGTTTGTAAGCAGCCATGCGTTCGGGCAAGATATTTACACGAATGACACGGTCTCGACGCCCGCCAATCAAGACTTCTCCCACACCATTAATGGTTTCAAATTTCTTTTTAAGGATATTATTTGCGTATAAGTTAAGCTGCTGTATGGTGCGATCGCCACTTAAAGCAAGCCAAATCACGGCAGAAGCGTTGGTATCAACTTTTTGTACAACTGGTGGATCCGTGTCGTTAGGCAGTCGACGCAGCACCTGACTCACCTTAGCTTGCACCTCGTTGTAAGCCACATCGATGTTTTTATCAAGTGAAAAGGTGATGCTGATGCTCGATACCCCAGGTGATGAGGACGATTGAATATGCTCAATCCCAGGTGTGGTGTTAATGGCGGACTCGATAATACTGGTAATGCTGGCATCAACTACATCTGGATTTGCGCCGCGTAAAGTCGTATTGACCAGAATCACCGGGAAATCGATAGAAGGAATGCGGTCGACGCCAATACGCTGATAAGAAATGATACCAAGCAACACAATAACACCTGATAACATCCAGGCAAGCACGTGGCGACGGATGGATAGTTCAGGCAAGGTCATTGTAAAAATTCAACTTTCATCATCATGCGACGTTGCTCATAAATGGGTTAAGTAGGCAATCCACAAAGTGGATGCTCGCAAAAAATAATTCCTTACATAATTAAGCAAACGCTACTTCGCAATTTTTTGCTCGCGCCATGCCTGATTTATCTCACTGCTGTTGCCACCGTAGAAGCTACGACAGTGGCGATGCTCCTCGCGGGTGTAAGTTTGAATGATTACAAGTGGTTTTAACGTGATTAACTCGGATCAACCAAATCAAATTAAGTCGCAGTAGTTTTTACTTGCCATCCGTGGCCACTTTAACCAGTGTGTCATTTGTTAAAAATCCGGCGCCATCAACCACTATCATATCGTTTTCATTGACGCCATCTAATATTTCAACCAGTCCATTTTTACGTAACCCAGTTTTTACAATGGCTTGCAGTGCTTTGGTGTTTCGCACCACATACACTACTTCCCCTGCCGGACGCAAAACCACACTTTGCTCTGGTACCATCATCGCGGTGGCCTGCTCACCTAAAATAACGCTACCAGTCACGCTAGCGCCAGGTCGCCAGCCGGTAGCGTCGAATACATCGGCAATAACATCTACCGTACGGTTATCCGCAGTAATCATAGGTTTCAATTCATGAATCACCGTTTCAAATGCTTTGGAGGCGGTAGGCGTCGTTAATCGCACTTTAAGGCCGGGTTTAAGTTTTGCTGCAATTTGTTCTGGAAAAGGTAAATGGGCGCGTAAACGTTGTTGAGAGATAATTTGCACAATCGGGTCGCCTACATTCACAAAATCACCTGTATCTACCAGTTTGGTTTCAATGACGCCGCTCACGGGTGCAAGAATCTTAGTTTTACTACTGGTATGATTAATACTGCCTACGCGGGCTCTAGCGCCCTCTAATTGTTGCTTAAGTACATTTTTTTGAGCAATATCATTATCAACAGCATTTTGTGAGATAAATTTCTTATCGACCAAAGCTTGGTTGCGGGCAACAGTTTTGGCCTGGTTAGCTAGTAGCGCCTCAATGCGAGC
>JANOHT010000192.1:0-3801 GCA_031406605.1 Methylotenera sp.
TATTAATGTATGGAGTTTTCTTTGAATGACGAATGAACAAGCACTTGGTTACATGCATAACTTATTACGCGGTATGTTAGATAAAAAAGCCTCCGATTTATTCATCTCTGCTGACTTTCCTCCTGCCATGAAAATTGATGGAAAAATGACCCCAGTGACCCAGCAAAGGCTCACCGGTGAATTTACTAAAGCCTTTGCAGACGCACTCATGAACGAAAAACAACGCGCTGAATTTATTACAGAAAAAGAATGTAATTTTGCAATCTTCCCCAAAGAAATTGGCCGCTTTCGTGTAAACGTTTTCATGCAACAGGAAAAAGTGGGCATGGTGTTGCGTACCATTACCACTAAAATTCCTAACATTGCTGACCTAGGCTTACCCGAAGTGCTCAAAGATGTGATGATGACCAAACGTGGCTTAGTGATATTGGTGGGCGGTACGGGTTCAGGCAAATCAACGACGTTGGCGGCGCTGATTGATTATCGTAATGAACATAGCTATGGTCACATTATTACCGTTGAAGACCCTGTTGAATATGTACACCCAAGTAAAAACTGCTTGGTGACGCATAGAGAAGTAGGTCGTGACACTAACGGCTGGTTTAACGCGCTTAAAAACACCTTACGCCAAGCGCCTGATGTGATTTTGATTGGTGAGATTCGTGATAGAGAAACGATGGAGTTTGCATTGGCATTTGCTGAAACTGGTCACCTTTGCATGGCGACTTTGCATGCTAACAGCTCAAATCAAGCATTAGATCGCATTATTAACTTCTTTCCAGAAGAGCGTCATGCTCAATTGCATATGGATTTATCGCTCAATATGAAGGCTTTTATTTCACAGCGTTTAGTTTCAAAAACAGGTGGTGGCCGCTGTGCTGCAATTGAAATTCTACTTAACTCACCTTTAGTCGCTGACTTGATTCTTAAAGGTGAAACCAATATGGTGAAAGAAGCCATGGCGAAATCGGTTGAACTCGGTATGCAAACATTTGACCAAGCGCTCTTTAAATTATGTGAAGAAGGCCGCATTACTCAAGATGATGCTTTACGTAATGCCGACTCAATTAACGAACTGCGCTTACGCTTTAAATTGCATGGCAAAAATGCAGGCATCAAAAATAGTGACTCTAAAGCAGATAGCTTATCGCTACATGAGGAACAAGCTGAAGAAGCGGATGCTCAAACTTAATAAAACAGGATTTATATAATGGAATTTGCATTAATAGCACTTTTAGTTGCAATGGCTTGGTTTTGGCTAGATAGCATGAGTAAGCGTGAAAGAGCTGTTTTATTGGGCAGAGAGCTAGCGGCGCGCTTTGGGTTGCAGTTATTAGACGAAACCGTAGCATGCAACAAACTATGGCTCGCCCGCAATAGTCGTGGGCAAGTACATTTTTTGCGTACTTATGAATTTGAGGTCAGTGCGAATGGTGCTGATCGCCTGCATTGCCATTTAACCTTATTGGGCAATCAATTAGGTACATGGCATATTCCGCCTTATGAACAGCCAGTGTATTAACAAAAGCTAACACTTAATTTCATATCAACACTTAAAGATATATGAAATTAAGTGACTTCAAATTACACAGCTCGCTTAAATTAAGTCCATAAATTTTACAGCTTTAAATACAAAATTTTTTAGTTATCTTAATAATAACAATTCTCATTTGTGTTAATATTACAAAAAATTATCGATAATCTAAATGGGAGTTAGAAATGCAATTTATTGCAGCCAGCGCGCAACAATCTGTACTTAAAGATACCAAACGTAAAAATCAGCTTGAAATATCAAAGTTAACGTTAGCGATTCGAAGTGTTTTACTTGGCACGAGCGTAATGTTAATGGCTAGTCCAGCTTCAGTATTAGCAGAAACCAGCACTAGCAACACTATTGAGTTAAAAGAAATCGCGGTTACCGCACCAACTATTAGCGATACGCAACCAGTTAAAGGGTACAACGCTAAACGCAGTACTACTGCCACCAAAACTGATACTGAGTTACGTGATGTGCCGCAAGCGATCTCTGTTGTTACTCAAGACCAAATTCAAGATCAATCTATTCAAAGTGTTTCTGAGGCTGTTCGCTATGTGCCGGGTGTCACCGCAATACAAGGTGAAGGCAACCGTGATGCGATTGTTTTCCGAGGCAATGCAACTACCGGTGACTTTTTTGTAGATGGTACTCGTGACGATGTGCAAACTTATCGAGATTTATACAATACAGACCGTATTGAAGTGTTAAAAGGCCCAAGCGGCATGATATTCGGCCGTGGCGGTGCAGGTGGTGTTGTCAATCGAGTATCCAAAGAAGCTGGTTGGGACCCAATCAGTCAAATTACTGCAAGTTACGGCGCCTATGACCAAAAACGTATTTCAGCAGACTTTGGCCAAGCCATTAATGATGAAATCGCGTTCCGCATCAATACAGTTTATGAGAACTCTGGTTCATACCGTGACGGTGTTGACCTTGAACGTTATGGCATCACCCCTACCGTTACTATTAAACCAGATGATAAAACCAAAATTACGCTTGGCATGGAGTACTTTAAAGACAAACGCGTGGCAGACCGTGGCATACCCTCTGCAAACGGCACAGGCAACAGCGTAAATGATAGAAGGCCATACAACCTTGGTGATCATTCTGCGTTTTATGGTAGCGCAGATTTAAGCCCTACCGAAACTGAAACAGTGGCGTTCAATGCATTGTTTGACCATGCTTTTGATAATGGTGTTGGTGTGAAAAACCGTACCCGTTATGCACATTACAATAAATTTTATCAAAACGTGTTCGCAGATAGTTCTGTTGCCAACAACGGCAACTTCACAGTACGAGGATACCTTGATACGACTGAACGTGAAAATATCATCAACCAAACTGATTTAACCTACACCGCTAAATGGGGTTCAGTAGAACATAAATTGCTTGCTGGTTTAGAGTTAAGCACACAAGATACAAACAATGATCGCTTAGCTGCGTTTTTTAATAACAATTTCACCACTACTGGTACACAAGTCACACTAAATGCCAACAATGCAACGGAAATCAGTAATACACCTGTGAGTTTCAGAGCAAACTTGGTGAACACTAATAACGCATTCCGCGACAACCAATCTACGGTAGATGTTGTTGGCTTATATCTACAAGATCAAATTGTTCTATCCTCACAATGGCAAGCCGTTGTAGGTTTGAGGCACGACCATATTAAAACTGACTTTGATGGCGTAAGAAGGCTTGGAGTAGGCACAACTGTTTCTGAGAGTTTCAACGTCACAGATAATTTGTTATCACCCCGCGCTGGTGTGATTTATAAACCTGTAGAGCCAGTTTCACTTTACGCAAACTACAGCCTTTCATATGTACCGCGCGCTGGGGATCAACTTACCTCACTCACAGTAACGAATCAATCATTCGACCCAGAAAAATTCATTAACTATGAAGTTGGTGCAAAATGGGACGTAAACCCAGACCTAGCGTTAACGGCTGCGGTTTATAAATTAGAACGTCAAAATGTTCAAATTACAGACCCAAATAACTCAACCTTGCAAATTCTAGTAGACGGTCAAGAAACCAAAGGCGTGGAACTGGGCGTTGCTGGCAATATCACTGACAAATGGAGTGTATTTGGTGGTTATGCTTATCAAGATGGTGAAATCACCAAACAGCAAGGTTCAGGCACAAGTGCAATTCTAAAAGGTGCAGAACTGGGTCAAACCCCTAAACATACGTTCTCGCTTTGGAATCGTTATGATTTCAACGAAATGTGGGGTGCTGCGATTGGTGTAGTCAGCCGTTCTGAT
>JANOHT010000204.1:0-31745 GCA_031406605.1 Methylotenera sp.
ACCGCCACCTGTAGCCGTACCGCCACCCAAGTTGTATGTATAAGTCGTATCTTTACCAGTCTCATTACTTAATGTGACTGTGTAAACTAAATCAGTTCCTTCGGTGATGGTTGGACTAGAAATGCTTTGTACGGTGGGTGAAAAATCCGCCGGATCATCGGTGATAGTACCTGTACCCGTAACGCCATTCACCGTAAGGGGGACGGTTTCATCGTTTTCATCTAATGTGTCAGGGTTAGTGGGTACGGTGACAGTAAAACTAGTGACTCCCTCTGGCACAATAAGATTGCCACTCACCAAAGTAACACCATTGCTGAAAGTGATTGGTGTAGTAATGTCGTTAGTTTCTGCTGTACCGCCAGTATTTAAATCATAAGCATAGGTCGTCGGCTGACCGGTTTCATTGCTGAGCGTAACGGTGTAAGTTAAGTTACTACCTTCTGCAGCCGTTGGGCTGCTGATACTCTGCACAGTTGGTGAAATATCCGTTGGATCATCAGTGATCGTGCCTGTACCTGTCGCTCCACCAATCGTAAGTGGCACGGTCTCGTCAACTTCATCTAGCGCATCGCTATTCGTTGGCACGGTAACAGTAAAGCTGGTAACACCTGCTGGCACAGTAAGGACACCTGCACTCAGGGTGACGCTATTGGTAAAGCTAGGTGTACCAATATCGTTGGATTCTGCTGTACCTCCACCATTAAGTGTATAGCTATAAGTTGTAATCGATGCACTTGGGTTACTCAAGTTAACGTCATAACTAAGCGGACTGCCCTCTGCGGCAGTTGGACTGGTAATACTTTGAATAGTAGGTGCGTTATCGTTATCTGTAATTGCACCTGCACCTGTCACGCCGCCCACGGTAAGCGGTACAGTTTCAATATTTTCATCAATATTGTCATCTACGGTAGGCACAGTCACGCTAAAGCTTGTAACGCCTGCGGGTACAGTAATTACGCCTAAAGTTAAAGTGACGCCATTAGTGAAAGTCGGTGTCGTATAGTCAGTAACCGCGGCATCGCCACCACCTAAAGTAAAGATGTAGTTAGAGTCTTGTGCTGATGCATTCGCCAAGGTGACGGTATAGACCAAATCCGTGCCTTCCAACACAGCATCATCACCCACCCCTGGCGCACCTTGTTCTACACTCAAGATTAGTGGCACGTCATTATCAACAATATTGGTATTAACAGTAGCTGTACCTAATGTTGCATTGCTTGGTACGCTTAAGCTTACTGAGTAATCTTCAGTAGCTTCTGAAGAAACGTCATTGGTAATTGCAACTGTGAAAGTTTGTGTAGTTTGCCCAGGTGTAAAAGTTAAAGTGCCTGTACCAACGCTGTAATCACTACCACCTGTCGCAGTACCATTAGCAGTAGCGTAATTGACGGTAACTGTTTTTTCACTGCCTGCACTTAAAATCACTGTGTAAGTTGCAAAACCTGCATCTTCTGTAACGTTTGCTGGACCACTGATTGAGACTGTAGGAGGGGCATCGTCATCTGTGATCGTACCCGTGCCTGTAGCTGTACCTATAGTTAACGGTACTGTTTCGTCATTTTCATCTATCGTGTCATTGGTAGTTGGTACTGTGACACTGAAGCTAGTCACGCCAGCAGGTACAGTCAAGACACCCGCTGTAAGCGTGACGCCATTTGTAAATGTAGGCGGTGTTGTATCAACGCCCATTGTTGCTGTGCCACCACCTAAAGTGAACGGGTAAATCACTTGAGCTAAAGGAATACTTGAAAGTGTAACGATGTAAACCAAATCAGTGCCCTCTGGCACTGCATCATCACCAGCACCAGATGCACCTGGCTCTACGGAAAGTATAGTCGGCTGAGGTATTACAGGAGATGATGGTAGAGTTAAGCTGGCACCATAAACCGTATCATCATCAAGAATACCATCGTCATTACGATTATTAAGGTCAACCCTATTGTAGTCGTACTGAAAACCGAACTGATTTAGGACATCATTAATTCTAAGTAAGTCAACAAAACCAAAACCATAACTATTAAACTGCCCACTCGCACCCGCAGCAGTTTCTTCAAGAGCGGCATTAATATCTCTACCTTCTTCAATAGCCTTAATGACAGTTTCAATAGTGGCTAGGTTAACGGCATTATCTAACCCGCTCGGCACAATCACTTCTGAAAGTTCTTCTGTAAAAGCAACTAATTGCTCGGCACTAATGTGAATAACCCGCCCACTGGCAAGTTCTAGGTCAACATCCACACCACGAGGAGTTTGTATGGTATCTCCGGTCTGAATTTGATCACCTAGATGTAGCTCGCGTTTTGTGCCATTATCTGTTATCAGATATGCAACGCCCGTCATTGCTACCACTTTGCCGATTAGTGCCATTTTCGTATCCTAATTAATCATTAATTGCTTAATTTAAAACTTTTTTCACCTCACCATTAAACACGCTAAGACAAAGTAAATATATTGTACCAATGGACAATACGCTTTTATGTCCAGTGAGTTGTCAAAGTGCACCATTAATATGCGAGCTTAATGATTGACAGTTGTATTCTTAGGTTATGATAATTACCAGTTATTGATATGCATGCTCATCAGTTTAAGTTTTTATGATTCAGCTTTAACTAAAGTCCCGGAGCGTAGGCGATTTCAAATTTCAAAAAAAACTTAAGTAATCTGAAGCAAAGCATGCGGTTATCGTTGCTCTGCCTATTGATGGTTTTTTGCTTTTCTAGTTTTTACGCGGCTGATTATGAGTTTAATAAATTAAGCGGTCTTGCAAACCAAAGATATGGGCAAGAAGCCTATAAAAATATCTTGGAACTTAATCAATTAATTATTCATTTAAAATCAGCTTCAGATACCGAAAAACTTGAGGGTGTTAACGACTTTTTCAACCAGAAAATTAGATTTACAGATGATATCGAGCTATGGGAGCAATCTGACTATTGGGCGACACCCTTAGAAACAATTGGCAAACTAGCAGGTGATTGTGAAGATTTTAGCATTGCAAAATATGTGCTTCTAAAAGTTTTAAATATACCGGATGATAAATTGAGACTTACTTATGTTAGAGCGGAAATTTTTAATGATAGTGGTCGCTCCGTACAAGCTCATATGGTCCTGAGTTATTACTCGACGCCTCAATCTGAACCATTCATTCTAGATAATTTAATCCCTGAAATTATGCCTGCATCTAAAAGAAAAGATCTAGCCCCTATTTTTAGTTTTAACAGTAAAGGTTTGTGGGTTGGCTTAAGTGCCAAATCCAAAGGAGATGCCACCTCTCATTTATCTAGGTGGCGTGATGTTTTGTCTCGCATTCAAGCAGATGGATTTTGAATATGAAAGTTAGGAATTAATATGTCACTCATTAAGCAACTCTGGTTAGCCATTGTATTTACGCTTATTCTGGCGTCTAGTGGCAGTTTTATTTTAAGTACGTTATCCAGCAAGTATAGTTTGGAGACGCAGTTAGAAATGAAAAATATTGACAATGTGACGTCACTCGCATTATCCATGTCACAGATGGAAAAAGACCCCGTCACTCTGGATCTACTGCTATCTGCTCAATTCGATTCTGGTCACTATCGCTACATCGGTTTATTTGATCCGAATGGTAAATTGATAAGCGAACGTGTAAACCCAAGCAGCCAAACGAAAGCACCTCTATGGTTTGTTAAATTGATTCCAATTAAAGTGCAGGCGGGAGTCGCAGAAATTCAGAATGGCTGGCTGCAATATGGGTCATTAAAATTAGAAAGCGATTCCAATTTTGCCTACGATAAACTTTGGGAAGAAACGTTGTTGATTGCATTATGGGTTTTATTAATTGGTTTACTCAGTTGTTATGTAGGAAGCCAAATTTTACAAAGAATACTTAGCCCGCTCAAAGATGTGGTTAATCAAGCAAAAGCTATCGGTGAGCATCGCTTTGTTACGATTGACCCGCCTAAAACAGATGAATTCAAAGCAGTGGTCAATGCAATGAATAGCCTTTCTAATCGTATTAAAAAGACAGTAAGTGAAGAGTCAGCTCGGTTGGAACAGCTGAGTTTTCAAGTTAACTTTGAACCTATTACCGGGCTTATTAAATATGATTATTTTGTAAGCAAGGTAAATGCAAGTATCAGTCACGAAGAATACTTTAATCAAGGCGTGTTAATCATCTCCAGATTATCAAATCTTGCATTGATTGACCAAACCCTAGGCTACACAGAAACCAACGCTATGCTTAAAAGAATAGGTGATGCGTTAGCCCATGAGTGTGAAAATCACCCAGAATTTCTGGTCGGCAGACTGAATGGAACAGATTTCGCCATATTCTCCAGCCAGCCGATTGACGGCCTCATGCTGGGCAGCCAAATCCAAAATGCATTGGTGAAATGTACGGAAGCAGAACAAATACCAGTTAAAGGTAATTTCCTCACAGTCGCTATCCAGGTGACAACTTCAGATACCGCTGAAAAATTAATCAACTTGGGAGATAGCGTACTTGATGAAATAAAAATCAATAACGGCAATATCCTGCACGTGATCAATCAAAGAGATATTGAGAAGCATACCAATGAAGACCAGAATGAGTGGCAGCGCTTGCTCACTTCAGCACTCAATAATAAAAGAATTAAACTTGAGTTTTATCCCGTTATCAATCAAAAAGGCGAGTTAATTCATAATGAGAGCCCAGTCAGGCTTCAATTGATTCCTGATGGAAAGTGGTTTTGTGCAGGCGAATTTATCACTTGGGCGAATCAGCTTAACTTGATTAACCGTGTAGATGAACTCGTGTTAGAAACCGCAATAGATTTACTTTCCAAAGGCGCTGAACCTATCGGCCTCAATATATCTGCAAGTGCCATTTGCAATCAAGGCTTTGTTGAAACAAGTATTCACTTAATTAAGCAGAATTTAAATAATGCACATCGCTTATATTTTGAAGTTCCTGAGCAAGGCGCATTTAACCATTTAATAGAGTTCCGAAGTTTCTGTACTCAACTCAAGGCATTGGGTTGCAAAGTCGGCATTGAGCATGTGGGTTCACGCATCTCACGCTTAGGTGAGTTGCATGATGTTGGCTTGGATTACATCAAAATTGATGTGTCCATCATTCGCGGCATAGACACTAATGAAGCGAACAAAACACTTTTGAGAGGTTTATGCATGATTGCCCATTCGATTGGTGTCATTGCAATCGCTGAAGGGGTGCAATCTGATAGTGAGTATGAATCACTAAAACAAATTGGCGTCGATGGCATGACCGGCCCTGGTATTAAAAGACCTACTATGCTGGCGTAGCTGTGGTCACCAAGCTCGAATGATAGTAATTAATATTTTTTACAGGAATTTTTAAGTAGTCATTTAAAAATTCCTGTTTAAATTTCCGCATAAAATCTACAAGTATTCTTTATAAAATCTACAGGTATTCTTCCCACTCTTCTTAGCTAAATACATCGCTTCATCTGCCTGCTTTATAAGAGTTTCAGAAGTATTGGAGTCGTCTGGATGAAATGAAATTCCAATACTACCGCCAATATGGCAAATTTGGCCGCCCAAATCAAATGGCTCGGAAAGTACAGTGAGTATTTTATTAGCCACTAGTGATGCATTCACTCGCGAATCTATATTGTTCAGTATGAAAGTAAATTCATCACCTCCAATACGCGCCAAAACGTCGGAGCTTCTAATTGATCTTAGCAATCTTTCCGCCACCTGTTTTAAAAGCAAATCCCCATGACCATGGCCTAAAGTGTCATTCACCTTCTTGAACCCATCTAGATCAAGAAAAAATAAAGCCAGCTTGTATTTATTTCTTTTTGCAAGAGACAGCGCATACTCTAGCCGATCTACAAACAACGCTCTATTCGGCAAATCTGTTAAATAGTCATAATGAGCCGCATGTCTTGTATTTTCTTCAATGATCTTACGTTCTGTAATATCTCGAACGATACTGATGAAATAACGATGCCCTTTCAAAATCATTTCAGAAGTAGATAGCTCCATCGGAAATTTTTTACCATCTGCACGCGTGGCAGAAACTTCACACCCCCGCTTGCCCACAAGGGACATCTCTCGAGAATGTAAAAAACGATTGATGAACTCTTCATCTTCATTTTTTATGAGTTCTGGCATGAGTGTTTGAATACTTTTTCCTAATATCTGTGCTTCTGAATATCCAAAAATTTGCTCTGCAGCAGGATTAAAACCTTGAATCTCACCATTATCACTAAAAGTAATGATGCCATCCAAAGCATGATAGATAACAGCATTTAATTGAATTTGGCTGCTCTCAAGTTCATTTTTAATCCGTTTTAAATTCACGACAATCTGCCAAAATAACTTAGCTTCATATCCATTCGTTACTTTTTTATCTCCAAAGACTTGAGCAACCTCTTTGACAATATCATCATCATGCGTCAAGTTATAAATGATGCAATCTGGATATTTCTTACAAGCTTCAAGTCCTTCAATAGCATTGGTATAAGTAGGGATTTGATAAAATTGGGCAAATTTAATTCCCACTGCATTTGGATCTATATCTATGACAGCAACCACTTCAACTAACTCATCTTCTGTAAAAATTTCAAGAAGAGCGAAGCCTCCCTGCCCACCTCCAATAATCAAGACAGGCTGCCCATGAAGTGTGCGTTCCATAAAAACTCCTTTATTTTTGTTACAAATCAGGATTGAGTATATGCTTACAATATTAGTATATGCGAATAGTGTTGATTCAATTAGCAAAATTCGTCAAAAGTTTACGCTGTCAGATTCACAAACGGTGAATTTAAAATTAATAACTAAGAAGTCAGCAACGGAGATATTGAAATGAATCTACAGATTAGTGAGTCAGGTCAAGTCAACAAAATCGCGTTTGAATGGCCAACACCACCCTACTTTAATCTTGCGACTGATCGTCTTGTAGGCGAATCTGAGACTTGTTTAATCTACATGCGCGATGGCACTAAAGTACTTGGTGACCTCATTCAATTTCTGCCAGAAGAGTCCGGTATTCTATTTTTGCCAACGCGTAGTGAAGCGAACGAGACTATTCATTTAAATGAAATTAAGAGCATGAGACTGGTGAAGTCGATCATCTTGCAAAAACATCAAACTCCTTTGGAATCACGTGCTGAAGAAGTGTTTCCTGCCTCTGAAAGACAACTATACAGTGTTGAATTTCTTGATAAAGAAATTATCTGCGGAGAAACTATTGGTTGTTCTAATACCGTGAATGGCCTTTACCTTTTTCTACCCACAACAGATGAAAAAATTGTGCGTTGTTTTATTCCACATCAGTCAATTGCGCATTACCAAATTGGAATGCGCATTGGCGAAATACTCATTGATGAAAAACTGGCAAGCAAAGAGGAAGTGGATGTCGCTTTAACTCAACAGCGCCTGTTGCGAACGCAACGCATCGGTGACTATTTATCTGAGCATCAAATCATCTCTAGCGAACAACTTGAGGCTGCAATCAAATTTCAGGAAAGCCAACCAATCCTTAAGCTAGGCGAGGCTTTACAACAACTTGGATTAATGTCGCAAGCACAGTTAGAGGAAGCCTTAGCGAAGCAAAAAGAAAATCGCAATGTGCAGCTAGGCCAGATATTAATCAAGATGAATGTGATTGACGAACGCACACTTAAAGGTGTGCTCGCAAAGAAAATGGGCATTCCGTACGTGGGGCTTTCTAAATTTAACTTTGATTTGAATGCCATTATGCTAGTTAACGAGTCACTAGCACGCAGATTTATGCTGATGCCGCTTTGCCTGCACGACGCTACTTTAATCGTGGCTTTAGAAGACCCATTAAACATCAAGGCCTTGGATTACTTACGCTTCTCGACACAAAAAAAGATCGTTCCTGCAATGGCTTCACGTGATGACATTCAGTCAGCTATCAATAAATTTTATGCAAAACAGGATGCAAGTATTCCATTGGATATGCCTAGTGAGCGCAGAAGCACCACTGAGTATGAGTTTCACGAAAATATTGGCGGGAGCTTAAAAGCAGAGCAGCTAAGCGAAAAGTTGTTTGGCGAAAGTATTGAAATGGAATTACCCAAAGAGCCTATCGCAGAATCTGATAACACTTTGGTGCGGCTCATCAACAAGATGATTATGGATGCCTATGAAGGGGGGGTGTCCGATATTCATATCGAGAGTTATTCAGGTAAGCAAAATACGCGGGTTCGATTTCGAAAAGATGGTTCATTAATACCTTATTTTGAGATTCCAGCTAACGCGCGCAATGCAATGATTTCGCGCATTAAGATCATGGCTCAGCTTGATATTTCTGAGCGTAGAAAACCACAAGACGGAAAAATAAATTTTCAACAATTTGGGCCTGCAAAAATAGAATTACGCGTTGCCACCATTCCAACCAACAACAATTTAGAAGATGTCGTAATGAGGTTGTTGTCGTCCAGTAAGCCAATTGCTATCGACAAATTAGGATTAGCGACAACAGTATTGACTGAGATTCAAAAACTGATGCAGCGCCCTTATGGCCTCATTTTAGTCTGTGGTCCAACTGGGTCAGGAAAAACAACTACACTGCATTCTTTGATAGGCTACATTAACACGCCGGAACGCAAAATCTGGACGGCTGAAGACCCAGTAGAAATCACGCAAGCAGGCTTACGCCAAGTGCAGGTGAACTCAAAAATTGGTTGGACGTTTGCCGCAGCGATGCGAAGTTTTTTACGCGCCGATCCGGATGTAATTATGGTCGGTGAAATGCGTGATGAAGAAACTACTAAGATTGCCATTGAAGCCTCACTTACGGGACATTTAGTACTTTCTACACTACATACGAACAGTGCACCTGAAAGCGTAGTTCGTCTGCTCGACCTTGGTATGGATCCTTTCAACTTTGCAGATGCATTGCAAGCTGTACTTGCACAACGCTTAGTTAAAACACTCTGTCCTACTTGTAAAAAGCCTCACGATGCAGAAATGACTGAAGTGGAAATGCTCATCGCTGAATATATTCTTGGTACAAAACTAGATTCACCCGAGGTGTTGGAAGCGTGGAAAAGTCAGTACGCACATGAAAATAAATTTACATTATATCGAGCAGTCGGCTGTGCAGATTGTAATCATACGGGCTACCGTGGGCGCTTAGGTATACATGAACTAATGGTAGTCACACCTGCGGTGAAGCGCTTAATTCAAAAACGCGCTTTAGTGAGCGAGCTATTAGATGGTGCGCTAACCGCTGGCATGCGCACCCTCAAGCAAGACGGTATCATTAAAGTACTACAGGGGCACACTGATATTGCGCAGGTACGATCAGTGGCGATTTAACGTTATATAGATATGGTTTGAAATAAATCATATCATTTTTGTCTAGTAATCCTCACCTTGGAATGCTAATTTTTTAAATTAGCATTCCTTAAATATGCGTCAAATTGATCTATTGGCAATGGTTTACTAAACAAATAACCCTGATAAAAATAACAACCATTTTGGAATAGAAACTCATGTTGATCCTCAGTTTCTACACCCTCTGCAATCACCTCTAACCCTAAGTTTTGTGCTAACGCAACAATGGTGCATGCAATTGAAGCGTCATTAGGATCAGTCATCACGTCTCTCACAAAAGACTGATCAATTTTTAACTGATCTAGCGGTAACAATTTAAGATTTGAAAGAGAGGAGTAACCAGTACCAAAATCATCAAGAGAGAAGCTTACACCCTTAGTTTTTAAAGCAACCATCTTGATAATAATGTCTTCTACGTTATCTACCAGCAAACTTTCAGTAAGCTCTAGCTTGAGCCTAAAGGGATTGGCGCTGGTTTGCTCAAGTATATCCATTACTTGTTTTACGAAGTCTGGCTGGCGAAATTGATGCACACTCACGTTAACTGACAGTACCAAGTCTGAGGTCTCAGGATTTTTTCCCCAACTCACTAACTGTTTGCAAGCTGTTTCTAATACCCACTGACCAATTGGAATAATTAACCGGGTTTCTTCAGCTAAGGGTATAAATTGTGCGGGTGAAACCATGCCTCGCTCTGGATTGAACCAACGAATTAAGGCTTCAGCGCCAATGATCTGTTTGTTACTATTTAATTGAGGTTGGTAATGCAAAAGAAATTCATGATGTAGCAATCCATCTTTTAGGTTTTTTTCCAGAGCAACTTTGTTGGTTACGGCACTTTGCATTGCTGTATCGTAAAAGCGTAAAGTGTTGCGCCCTGCAGCCTTGGCTTGATACATGGCAAGGTCTGCCTGCTTTAATATGGCTTCTACACTATTCGACTGTTTGGTAATTAAAGTCACGCCAATACTTGGGGTGCTTTGATGCGCATGTCCATTCAAGTGATATGCATGATTTAGGAAGCTAAGAATTTTTTCAGCGACTTTTTTCGCTTGATCGGCACACTCCAGTAAATTGTTACTCAGGTGAGTGAGCATGACCACAAACTCATCTCCGCCTAATCTTGCAACCGTATCACTTTTTCTCACGCAGCTAACCAGCCGATCAGCAACTGCTTTTAAAAGTAAATCACCAACATCATGACCCAGCGTATCATTCAAGGTTTTAAAATTATCTAAATCAATAAATAACAGCGCACCATTTCTATTACTGCGTGCTATAGAAGCTATAGTTTGCTTCAGCCGATCAATCAAAAGTTGCCGATTGGGAAGCATGGTCAATGGGTCGTAAAAAGCAAGTTGTTGGATTTTCTCCTGTGCAATTTTACGCGCAGTCACATCGGTGTTAATCGCGAATATAGATTGTGGCATCTCATTCTCATCGCGGACTAAGGTCCAGTGCCCTTCAACCGTCAGCATGCTACCATTTTGATGACGTTGAACAATCTCACCATTCCATTCACCATTTTGTAACAGTACATCCATTACACGATAAAACTCTGTAGGATTATCGTAAAGCAATTGATCGTTTGATTTCTGCATTGCCACTTCCGCTGACCAGCCATAAAGCCGTTCGGCACTTTTATTCCAAAATAGAATGCTGTGATTCAAATCAAGCACGATAATGGCATCTTGTGCTTTATCAAGCAGCGAAGCCTGCTGACGAATCTGAACATCTTTTGCCTGTCGCTCAAGCTCACTCGCGGCACGTGTAGAAAATATCTTCAATGTCGAAATCGCGAAACTTAAATCATTCATCCTTGATTTAAATAACAAGTACATAATGCCTATCGGCTGGCCAGCAGAATTCAGCAAACTCCTGCCTACATACGCCTCTGCACCAAAGGGAGAGAGCAAAGCTGATTTAGGGAATTTTTCTGCAACCTGTTCTGCAACAACAAACTCGTGTTGTTGCAATACATTCTCACAAGGTGTATCTGCAATTAGATAATCAAAGTTAGCAATGGTATTTCCGCCGCTTATAGCAGAAATTGTCCTCGCCGTTAGCGGCAGTCCTGGTAATAAACGTGCAATAAAAGCACCGTCCGCATTCAAAGCTTCTGCCATACTGTGATTCAACTGCTCGAAGAATGACATATCAGAATGGGCCGAAACACTTACCGCAACCTTTGATATTGCATCTTGCACGCGCTTTTGTTCTTCTTTTGATCGCAGAGAAATAATTGCAAAGGCCAAATCATCGGCTAGAGCCTGCAACAGCGATACTTCGTCAGTAGCTAATGTTCTCATTTCAGATAAAAAGAGCCCTAACATCCCAAAGGTATGTTTCTTATCTCTTAAAGGTAAGTTAACGACTCCTCGCAATCCAAATTTTTCTGCGGTTTCTAGCCAAGGGCTGAAGCATGGCGCGCTGGTAATATCCTCACAAATAAAAGGCGTTCCGCTACGTATCGTTTGCCCTGCAGGACCCCGACCTTCAGGCACATCTTCTGACCAACTTAGTTTTATTCCGTCAACATATTCGGCAGCTGAACCGTAGGCGGTGATAGGTTGGATTGTTTTACCTGAATCGTTATTGGCATAAGCAACCCACGACATACAGTATCCGCCAATATTGACTGCCAATTGACAGGCTTTATTCAGTAAATCATTTTCATCTGTTGCCTGAATAATGGATTGAGTCAATGAGTTATACATTAATAGCGCACGGTTTAAACGCGACAGTTCTAATTCAACTTGTTTACGTTCAGTAATTTCTCGCTCAACTGCAATCCAATGTGTGTACCAACCATTTTCATCTGCCACAGGGACAATATCGAGTTCCACCCAAAACTCTTCTCCGCTTTTGGTGTAATTAATTAACTCTGCGCGTACAGGCTGCCAGTTTTCTAAGGCGTTATGAATACGATCAAGCTCTTCACGTTGCGTTTTCGGACCCTGTAAGATACGCGGTGTTTGACCGATTGCTTCTTCACGGCTATACCCAGTCCTTTGTACAAATGCATCATTCACAAATAATATTTTAGGGCCTGGCGCGTTGGAGGGATTAGCCTCCGTAATCAATATAATGTCAGTAAGCCTTGAAATACAAACCTCTAAGAGCTCTAGTTGTTCCTGTGATTTACGTGACTCAGTAATATCCGTAGTAAAACCATGCCACAGCACTGATCCATCAACTTCTAATTGTGGTAATGCACTACCTGAAACCCAGGTGACTTCACCATTTTCAAACAGTAAACGGAACTCCCTTATCCACGGGCTTAAATTCGTGGCAGAGGTTTGTAGTGAGGCCTTAACGGAATCTAAATCATCTGGATGAATTCTACTAAAGGCAAGAGCCGCATTAGCAAACACGTCTTCTGGCGCTAGACGAAAAATATTTCGTATTGCATCACTCACATAAGGCATACATACGCTGCCATCAGGACGTTGACGTAATTCATAGATCATTCCTGGCAAGCGACTGGCTATCCTTTGCATTCTGGTAAGCGCCTCTTGCTTTTCCTGTTCAGCCTTTTTTCGTGCAGTAATGTCTTGATAAGCGCCTTGCAACCCTACGATATTTCCTTGGGTATCACGCACCGCTTGACCGATGGTGCGCACCGATACAGCACGACCCTTACGCGTCAGGATTTGCAGCTCTAAATCATAAGCAATGCCTTCGCGCGCACATGCCTGCACCGCCTTCTCGATAGATTCCCGACATTCTTCCGTGTAATAATTAATGCCTTCGTTTAGACTTGGTGAATAGCCAATTGGCTCATCATGTATGACCGCCACCTCATTTGACCAAGTAAGCTTCCAATCAGGTAAAGTAATCGTCCACCCCCCCATACGGGAAATTTGACCTGCTATCTCTAGTAAAGATTGTGTTTTCTGAAGCTCTTCCTCAACCAACTTTTCTGAAGTAATATCTTCTGTCACGGTGATGATATTGGTAGGATTGCCGTCATTAGCTCTAATCAGCGAAATATTATCGCGAAGCCATACTGTGTCACCATTCTTCTTGAAGCTCTTTTTTTCAATGATGAAACTCTCAAACTCACCTTTTAATAATCGATTAATTTGCTCAACATTTCTTTGCCGATCATCTGGGTGTGTCAAAGCGATGAAATCAAGATTGCATATTTCCGCCTCATCATAACCAATCATTTTGCAGTATGCAGGGTTAGCTATCACAAAAGTGCCATCTAACTTTGCCATGGCAATACCTGCGTTTGCGGCTGCAAATGTTGCTCTAACTATTGCTTCATTTTGAGCCAGCGTTATTTCTCTGATTTTTTGCTCAGTCACATCTTGAACAGAACCATAGAGCAGATCAGTTTTCCCATCAATATCTAGCGTCAACTCTGCACGCTCATGTACAAACCGCAACTCGCCGTTAGGTCTATTAATGCGATACACAAAATCAAGCGGCCTCTTTCCTTGCATTGCTTCATTCTGCCTAGCCAACAAAACAGGCAGGTCATGAGGGTGCACAAAAGACAAGAACTCTTCAAAACTCTGATTGAAAGCGCTCTTTGTAATCCCGAAAATTTGGTATGTTTCATCTGACCAGATCAAAAGATTATCTTTGACTTTCAGTTCCCAACTTCCTATGTGAGAAATGCGCTGCGTCTCTTTTAATTTAGTACTTTGTTGAAATGCATCTAATTTGAGCAGATTAACTTCTAAAGCCAATTGCTCTTGTTGATAACGTTGACGGCAGAACTCTAGCTGCAATACCATTTGTCCAGCCAGAGTTTCTAACGTGTCTCGCTGAAGCGAGCTGAGGGCTCTTGAGTCGTAATCCTGAATGGATAACACACCCAATACGGTACCATTTTTTGAAATTAGAGGCACACCGACATAAAACTTAATACAAGACTTATCGCCAATTTGAGCGCTACTGACAAAACGTGAATCTTGTTCAGTATCAAGAATTACGAATAACTTTTTACTGCGTACAGTGCAATCATAAAATATAGAGGATTGATTATTTACCTGAATATCTAAACCAAAAGCGTATTCAAAATACCCTAGCCCCTCATCAAGCAAAGTAATTGTGGCTATAGGTGTTTGACAGATAGAGGCAATTAACTGGGTGAGCTGCTCTAAGTTGGAATTTGACGCATCATCTAGGATTGCATAAGACTTTAGCTCATTGATTCGACTTGCTTTCAAAATATTATCCATAGCTGAACTTTTATGAAGTCATCATCACATAACCAAGTATTAAGTTAATTAGCTTACTACACAAACTAACATTAGGTTTGTTTATACACAGAAATATCTAGCTACAGAAATGTTATGTGAGATTCAAAAAGTTTACTCAAGACCACGACTGAGTTGCAACGCTGTAACTGAACTAATTCAATAGACTCAGATGCTTACTATTTAACATTAGCGCTAGCTGAAGTCTATCTTTAGCCCCCAACGCTTCAAATGTTGAAGATAAATGCGCCTTAACTGTACGATCTGTAATGCTCAGAATACGAGCAATTTCCTTATTACTTAACCCTTTAGCCGCTTGTAATGCTACTTCTTGCTCACGCTTCGTCAACTTATTAAGTAAATCACAAACTTGCTTCGGTTGATTACCTACAAGATTTGTGGTGATTTCAATCAACTGTTTGAGCAAGTCATTTCCCATCCAAACACCACCATGCAAAACCACTGTTTTAATTTCATTCAGTAGCTGTGCTGCACTAAACGCATGGCAATAGCCCTGAGCACCCAAACTCAAAGAATAAAAAGCCTCAGCTTGGTTAGGTGCATTTGCCAATACCACCATTTTAGCTGTTGGGTAGTGCTGTTTAATTTCTGCAATTGCATTTGACATCCATTGTTGTCTATCAACATTCATATGCAACCAAAACATAATGTCGTTTTCTTTGGAAATTGCTGGAATACTAAAGGCTAATTCAGCATTCGGAAAAGCTTCTAGCCAGCTGCTTAATAATTTCTGTTGTGTCGTAATAAATATGTCGCGCATTATCGCTCAGTAAAAGCAGTGGCTTTGGCTTTAAGCACAGGCTTCAGTAAATATGAAAGTATGGTTTTTTTGCCAGTTAAAATATCCACCTGCGCCACCATACCAGGGATGATAGGTAAACCTTCACCTAAGCTGGACTTTAGGGTGCGCACACGCACCAAGTAATACGCATGGCCTTTATCATCTACAGTAGAATCAGCCGAGATGCCTTCAAGCACACCATCCAGTGTGCCGTAAATGGTGTAATCATAAGCAGTAAGCTTTACAACAGCAGGTTGTTGAGGACGTAAAAAAGCGATGTCTTTGATTTCAATTTTAGTTTCTATCACTAACGCATCATCAGTCGGTACGATTTCCATTACTTCTTTGCCGGATTGAATCACCCCGCCTACTGTATTAAAGAATATCCGACTCACTTTTCCATTAACAGGGGACTTTAAAGTTGCCTGTTTTACTTTGTCGCTGAGCGCCACACTTGTTTCAGTGAGTGAGCCCAACTTAGCCGAAGCATCGGTAAGCTCAGTACGTACTTTACTTCTAAAAGTCTGCTCAACTTCTGTAATCTTACGTCTAGCTTCAGTAATTGAGACTTGTATTCTGCTTATTTGTGCACGAGCTTGATCAATCTCGCCACGCGCTCTATTTACTTCTCGCTCTAATTTCAATATATCAATCTCAGAAACGGCACCACTAGCTAATAACGGCTTATTTGCAGCCAATTCTTTAGCTGTCGATTCATAGGTTTTTTCCGCTAACTCTTTTTTGAATTGCACTTCTACCAACTCTTTTTCACGCTGTTCCATTTGATCGCGCGATATGCTTACCATTGAGGCCAGCTCATCTTTGCTGGATTGATACAACGCATATTCCTCAGCATATAAATTAGGGTCATTTTGTTTAACCTCAGCAGGCGGATCAAATGCGCTACCTGTTGCTAAGGCCTGCAACCGTGCTTGACGTGCGAGTAAAGATAAGTATTGCGATTGATTTTCACGCAAAGACGATACGGCACGGGTTTCATCTATACGCACTAACGGCGTACCAGCAACCACATTGTCACCTTCTTTCACTAAAATGGCAGATACGATACCACCGTCCAGAGATTGTATGATTTGCACTTGTTTTGATGGAATGACTCGACCCTCACCCCGTGTCACTTCATCTACTTTGGCAAAATATGCCCAAACAATCAATCCGATTAAAATAAAGGCAATCCAATACAATATTGTTTTAGCGTGTACTGGCATTTGTTCCTGCAGTAATAAATCAGCTTCCTCATTCCACGCCAAATCTTCACTAGTTTTATTGGGCACTACTTTCTCTAACAACCAGTAAACGGGTCTAGTAATAAAATTATGTCTGGTATAAAAACCTTGTAAACGACCTAAAAAATTAAATAACCATTCACTCATAGCGCTTTACCTATTTTGCCAGAACGTAAAGCCTCTATAATTTGCATTTTTTCGCCATCGGCCACAATGCGTCCGCTATCCACTACTATGATTCTTTGTGCTAAATCAAATAGCGTAGAGCGATGAGAAATCAAAACGACTGTTTTACCTTGTGTAGCAGTAGTTAACCGTTTTTTAATCAACTCTTCACCAGAATGATCCATTGCGCTGGTTGGCTCATCCAGCAGAAAAATAGCGGGTTTGGTAATCATGGCACGGGCAATCCCTACGCCTTGACGCTGACCGCCTGACAATGTTTCGCCGCGCTCTCCAACCAACATATCAAAACCTTTAGGATGCGTATTCACAAATTCATCAATGCCACCAGTTTGTGCGGCCTCTAGAATATCTTGTGCATTCACGAACTGTGCAGCGATAGTAATATTGTCGCGCAAGGTGCCATAAAAAAGCTGGGTATCTTGTTGAACGTAACCTACACAGCGACGTAATTCTGCAGGATCGATTTGGCGCGTGTCTATGCCATCAATTAAAATTGCACCGGCAGTTGGTTGATACAGACCCAAAATCAAACGATGAATGGTTGATTTTCCTGAGCCCATTCTGCCCAATAACGCTACATGCTCACCCGCTTTTATTTTAAAAGATACTTTGGTGAGTGCATCAAGCTCTGAACCAGGGTAATTAAACGAAACTTCTCTGAACTCAATATCACCTTTAAATGTTGCACGTGATAAAAAATTAGCGTCGAGTGGTCGCTCTACTGGGTTTTGCATCATTTCATTCAATGCTGTTAACGACGTAGAGGCATTGTGATATTGAGTCATTAAACCGGCGGCCTGCGAGATTGGAGCCAGCGCACGACCTGCCAGCATAGTGCAAGCAATTAACCCCCCCATCGTTAAATCGCCATTGATTACTAGATAAACACCAAGCAATATCAAACTAATGTTAATAAATTGGCTAATAGCATTGGCTGTATTGCTAATTGAAATAGAGAGCAGTTTTAATTTACCACTCACTTCCGTCATAAACGTTGCGCTTTTTTCCCACTTGCGCTGCATTTGACCCTCTATACCTAGCGATTTAACAGTTTCAAGACTCACTAAACTTTCAATTAGCGTCGCATTTCTAACGGCACCCGCACGATACATGGTTTCGGATAAATCATGCATCTTGCTTTGCACGCTAAAGGAATACACCAAAATAATAATTGCACCAATCAGCACCGGAACAGCCATCCACAATGAAATCCACGCCATGGCAACCACAAAAATTAATGCGAATGGAATATCGATAAATGCAGTGACAGTAGCGGAGGTAATAAAGTCTCGCACCATTTCAAATGAGCGCAAACTAGCAGAAAACGACCCCACAGAAGCTGGTCGCTTTTCTAAGCGAGCACCTAATACCTGCTCCATAATCTTGGCTGATAGCTTAATATCGACACGGTGGCTCGCCCAATCTAAAAAGTAGCCACGCATAGTGCGCAGCACTAAGTCACCAATAATAATGATGCAAATACCAATCACCATGACCCACAAAGTCTCAACAGAACGGTTTGGAACCACTCTGTCATAAACGTTCATGGTAAAAATCGGCATAGCCAACGCAAACATGTTGATAAGGAAGGCTGCAACCATCACATCGCTATAAACTTTACGATTGTCCGCCAACGCGCTCCAGAACCAATGCCTGATTCGTACTTTACCTACAGCAGGTGTACGTTCATCAAATACAAATTTAAGTTTTGCAGTTAATGTATAACCAATGTAACGATCTGCTAGCTCTGCCGCTGAAATAAGCACTTCAGCATCACCCAGTTCAGGAAAAATCACACGTGCATTTTGCCGATTAATATCCCATCCAAGCAATACACAAGCCTCGTCACCAGCTAGCAAGAGTACAGCAGGTAAAAATTCTGTATGAATGGCCTTAAGAGGTTTTTTGATAATTTTAGAGACTAGATTAGCTCGCTCTGCTGCGCGCTTAAACAGTAACGGTGTAAGTTTGCCGTTACGTAGAGGCAGCCCTGACGTCAGCGCATCCCTAGTCATTGCAACGTCATTTAATTGGCAAAGCAACATCAGGCAATCAAGCAAAGTATCCACTTGATCTATAGCGATGTCTGACTTGAAATTGATTGGTTCTTGGTTATTTTGCAACAAATTTTCCGCAGTCATGTTTTTGTTTGACGCTCAATACTTAGAGAGTATTTTGTATAAAAATTTAATTGCCTAAGTGTAGCATCGGTAATACGTACTTTAACAAAAAATATGTAAATACCCTACTGTACTAATGGTCAATATGTAAGTAATCACAGTTAAATTTTGTAAATTACCATCATGTTGATACTGAGTGATTTATTGAACTGGAAAATTACCTGACAATAGGTAGACTATTGAATACAGTATTGAGTTACTAGCGATAAATCCGCTAATAAAATTGAAAACAGGATATTGACTATAGGGGATGGAGGCGCGAACCAGAGTCGAACTGGTCTAAACGGCTTTGCAGGCCGCGGCATAACCGCTTTGCTATCGCGCCATCTATATCAGGTTATGAGCATTACACTTAAAGTACTTTACTCAATTGCTGAGTATATTTTAAGTCTATCTAATAACCAAACATTACTTGCTGAAACTAAAACGGCGAAAGCATTGATGCTTTCGCCGTTTTATGCCGTATTAATTAAATTAGTTTATAAATCTTACTAACTTAACCAAAAAATTTGGAGCGGGAAACGAGACTCGAACTCGCGACCTATACCTTGGCAAGGTATCGCTCTACCAGCTGAGCTATTCCCGCGTCGTTAAGACAGGCGCCATTATAGCGAATTTCAGAACACCGTCAAGACTAAACAACACTCTTAATGCTTATTTATTTCAGTTTTATTTTCCCTTTAATTTTGGCAACGCGGCCTTAAGGTAATAAGCCATTGATACCAATGTTAAAAA
This sequence comes from Methylotenera sp., assembly GCA_031406605.1. Classification (GTDB taxonomy): domain Bacteria; phylum Pseudomonadota; class Gammaproteobacteria; order Burkholderiales; family Methylophilaceae; genus Methylotenera. Next base: position 19,670 of record JANOHT010000204.1, read on the forward strand.
TGCAGCAATTACGATTAGAACGTGTCCGATGTCGTTAGTTTTAAATATTCCCATACTGCCTAAATCCACATCATCCCAATACAACAAAAATAAAATCGCTAGCATTTGCACGGCTGTTTTCACTTTACCAATCATCGCAACGCCAACACTACTACTCTGGCCTTCCCCTGCCATCCATTCGCGGAGCGCACTCACTGCGATTTCACGACCAATAATAATCAAGGAAACAATAGCACCTACACGACCAAACTCCACTAGCACTATGAGCGCTGCAGCCACCATAAGCTTGTCTGCCACAGGATCTAAAAATGCACCGAAAGCTGATGTTTGATGCCAGCGCCTAGCTAAATAGCCATCTAACCAATCGGTAAAGGCGGCAATCGCAAATACTGCAGTTGCAAAAATATTAACCATATGAGAAGGCATAGCACTTAATTTGTGTAGATTTTCGGGCCAGTAAAATGCGCCAACAAATACGGGAATCAGCACAATGCGTAACCATGTGAGCATGGTAGGAATGTTAACTTTCAATTAACACTCCCAAAATTTCAACGCTATTTGTTATCAATGAAGCTCTCCGTATATTTTTTCAGCTAAATTCTGGCTAATGCCTTCAACATTAGCAATTTCGTCAATACTAGCACTTTTCACCCCTTCTAAGCCACCAAAGCGGGTTAGCAAGGCTTTGCGCCGTTTTGCACCTATGCCTTCAATATCCTCTAAGCTAGAATGCATACGTGCCTTAGCACGCTTAGCTCTATGCCCTGTAATGGCAAATCGATGTGCTTCATCGCGTATCTGCTGCAACAAGTGCAAGCCTTTGTTGTCTTTTTCTAGATTAAGCAACTCGCCTGTGTCAGAAAAAATCATCGTTTCTAAACCAGGTCTGCGCTCTTCGCCTTTTGCAATGCCCACGAGTAAAATATTCTCTAAACCTACTTCCAGCATCACTTCAATTGCGACGCCTAGCTGACCCTTACCGCCATCGATAAATATCAAGTCAGGCCGCACGCCCTCGCCTGCCGCCACTTTCTTGTATCGCCGTGTGAGCACATCTCGCATCGCCGCATAATCATCGCCTGGCGTAATGCCTGTGATGTTATAACGTCTGTATTCACTATTTTGCATATCACCGCGATCAAATACTACGCAACTGCCCACAGTCGCCTCACCCATCGTGTGGCTAATATCGAAGCATTCAATCCGCTCTGTGCCATCAGGCAAGTTTAACGCCTCACGCAAAGCGACTAATTTAGCACTTTGATTCGCAGCAGTCGCAGCGCGTTGACCCAATGCCAACTCGGCATTGGTTTGCGCCATTTTCAGCCATACGCGTTTATCGCCAATCGCATTGGTATTGATCTTTACTTTTCTACCCGCCTGTTCACTTAACACTTCTTCAAGTACTGCAGTTTCAATTTTAATGCCCGTCACAATCAATGGCGGCGTGTTTTGTGCCACATAATGCTGTGCCAGAAAAGCCTCCATGCTGTTTTCTAATGTTTCCCCATCTGTGTTTTTAGGCATATAACTTCTATCGCCCAAGTGCCGACCGCCGCGTATCATCACCAAGTTAATACAATGCTGGCCTTGTAATTCAGCACACGCAATTACATCTGCATCAGACACATTAAAATCGCTGACAAACTGTTTGGCTTGCACTTGGCGAAGTGCCTGCATGCGGTTTCTAAATACCACAGCCATTTCATATTCTTGGTTAGCCGCAGCAGTGTTCATCTGCGTACCCAAGGCATCAATTACCTCATTGGTTTTACCCTGCAAAAACATCGCTGCCTGATGCACATCATTTTTGTAATCTTCATCAGAAATAAAACCCACACAAGGTGCAGTACAACGCTCTATCTGGTGCTGTAAACATGGACGACTACGGTTGGCGAAAACAGTGTTCTCACAAGTGCGTAACTTGAATACTTTTTGTAATAACTGAATACTTTCACGCACTGCAACCGAATTGGGAAATGGTCCGAAGTATTGATTACCTTTTCGCTGTGCGCCTCTATGAAACGCTAACCGGGGGAAATTATCACCCGTTAATGTAATGTAAGGATAAGACTTATCATCCCGAAACAATACGTTATAACGCGGCATTAAGCCCTTTATCAGATTGTTTTCAAGCAGCAAAGCCTCAGCCTCGCTACGGGTAACGGTAGTCTCAATCTTAACGACATTACTCACCATCATTCGCGTGCGCGGACTAGGTAAATTTTTGTTGAAATACGATGAAACGCGCTTTTTGAGGTCCTTAGCTTTACCCACATAAATCACCTCATCCGTCGCGTTTATCATGCGATACACGCCTGGCAGATTAGGGAGATTTTTTATGATAGGTTTAGGGTCAAACATGTTGATATTTTAGCAGTTAAATGTTTTACCTAACATCACCGCCGGCCGAAATAAGCTCAGCAAATTTTTTATAAGGCACTCTAGCAACTATTCCTAACTACGCTTACTTATTCCCGAAGAAAAGCCTGCGATACAGCTAAAAATGACAGTTTTTCTAAATAAGCTATTGAAAAATATTTTAGACGGTAGCGGTCTTACACTCGATAAAATTCAAGCTACAAAATCTTCACCTTCTCATTCGGAATCATGTCAAAAAATTAAGAGATAGGTACAGCAACTTTAAATATACCGATGAATTAAGAGTGTTTACAGTGCAGTTACTTTACAAGAAATGTGATAACCGTAGGCTGAAACTCCTGATCAGCGTAAAGAGCTCGGATATTTTCAAGAAGATATTCACTGGGCGGTTTAACACACTGTAGGTAAACTTTACTAAGTCCACCATAACCCATTTCATGGTAACGCGCGGCGGCTTCCTCATCCAATTTACCTTCTGGGATGCCAAGATGGAGAGTGACTTTACCTTTTTCTACGGCAAAAAGCGGTGCATCCCAAAGGAATTGGGCAGCACCAACCACAGGCAGCTTTAAATAAAAGTAGTTGAAATTGTCATTGGTGGCTAAAAAACCTTTTCGGCGTCTTTTCCATTCAATTAAACCAGCCCCAGGGCGCGCCAAACTAACACCGTAATCACAATAGTCATAATTGTTTTCAATGGCTGATTCGAGAGCGAGATGTAAATTAATAGAATTAACCTCACCCCATCGCTTGTAATCGGAAAGGACTGCATCTGTATAACCTAGCCGGTTAACATGCCAATAACGCTCACCCTTACACATATAAGAGTTCCCTAGATGACAACCGACCTCCTCTTCGCCTTGATATAGCATATCTAACCGACCGTAACTTGATTGAGCCATGGCTCTCACTACTTCAGGCGGAAGTTGAGCTGCCGATATATCATGCCGTGAATTTGCATATGTCCATAACATGTTACGTTCAATACAGTCTATTTTTACACTGTCGTTTACGGCTTTATAGCGGTACTGCGCTCGTTGCCCGTTAATAGAGCGGCGTAAACTGCGTGAATAAGTAGCTGTAATCTCATCTACAGAGCGCCCCAGTTTCACAATAGTATTTAGGCAAAAAGGTAAGCACAGTGCACTAGGCATTGGGAACTCAGTTACCAATGCTTTGGCTGACGATATTTTTATATTAGCTAAAGCATGGTTCGTGTTGGAATTAACCCCGAGTAAAGCCATCAATGCCGGTTTGTTTTGTGGTCTTCCTACATAGTGAACAACCGTTAAATTGGTTTCACTTAAGGGAAATTCAAAGCTCCTCCATTTCCAGATACATAAACCCGCCAATAGCTGAACGAGTCGCCCCTTTTTCTGTTTTATTTCAAATCTAATTGAAGGTGAAACGAAAATTTTTAGTATCGAGTTAAATTTCTTTATCATTTTCGTTCCATATCTGCATGCGGAATATGTGTTGGGGTTAATTTAATCAGCACAACATTTTTTAAAGCTAATAAAACTGGGATTCAGCTACAGTATTATCGTAACTGGTTTACCTTTTCTAGCTTATCGAATGTAAAAAAGGCCTATATGGCAGCGCATTTGACTGAAAACAAAGCGTCATTTAGGATAACATGAGTCATACTGAAAATTAAGACTATTCATAATGATGAAACAATTTCTGATGTTAACAAGTGTACTTTTCGCCCTTGCTGCATGCTCTGGCGATCAGCCCTACGACGAATCAGCTAATGCTGCTGCAAATATACATCAAGCGCTTAGTGATGCAAAAACGGAAAATCTACCCGTTGTCGTCATTTTTGGTGCTAATTGGTGTGAAGAATGCCGCGCACTCAGCGCTGCAATTGGAACCGGCAAGCACGCTGAGAAATTTGCAAAAGAGTTTAAGGTCGTTAAAGTGGATGTAGGTAATTTTAATCGCAACCTGGATATCGCAGGCTTGTACGGCAATCCAATTGAGGGCGGGATTCCCGGCGCAACGATATTATCCTCTGACAATAAGGTCATCTATGTCACTAAACGCGGTGAATTAAGTACTGCACGCAGTGTTGGGGAAGATGGTATATACGACTTTCTTAATAAACATTCAGAAAACTTTAAATCAAAATCCTGATTGTTAATTTTGGTTCAAGGTATTCAGAATATGTAAAAATGAGTTCATGCATCATTCAGAGAACAGTTATTTACTGGTTAACTTTAGATACCTAATCCTGCAGCCGAATTACCTTACTTATTTAGTTGAGCAACACTGGGAAAAGGTCTAGTGTGCGTTCAACCTCTACTGGATTTATACGAAATCCATCTCCCTCTGGTATACCGACAACAAATCCAAAATGCTGATAATCTCTGTCCGCCATTAGCTTGTATGAATCAACAAATCTATTTGGTGGCTGAAGCGTCAAAATAGCGCCACCTATCGGTAGAGCCAGTATGCCATGAATCAGTTGGCTACCCTCTACGCCGATGACTACCCTTGCCCCAGCACAGGTTGCCACAATAGTTGCAACATCAGCTTTGGTGATATCGAGAATGCGAAAGCCACGCCGAGCTTGCAGGTATTCTGCTAACTCCATTTCATTGAGTAGATTTCTTTTACTACCATCACTACCTCGCAATATAAATACCCCAGGATGGGATTGGACTTTTACGTGAGAAAGTAGCTTTTCAACCATGGTGCGAAAACGCACATGTTTGTGCTGGTTTTGACCGCGATCAGCGAATATCACAACCTCTTTAAAAAAGGCACTATTAAGACGTGTTGGCTCCATACCCAGCCAGTCCTCGTAAGCCAGAACATGTCGACTTACAGGTTGGTTAGTGGTAATAGGGATTCCCACAGCGGAAGCCAGTGAATACTTCAAGCAGTCATCCATCAACCAATGAGCAAAATACTTATTCCCAGTTTCACTGCAGAATACAGCCCCACGATCGATCTCAGTTTCAACATGAAGCTGTAATGGTAAGCGCTTACTGCGTAGATGCAAGTAATTGCAGGCGTTGTCTTTGTAGAGTACGTTATCAATCAAGAAGGCGTTCTTGATCAAAAAACCCTGCGTGGGTTTATGGGTGACTTTGATACCGCCAACCATCTGTATCCGTGGGTCTTCTGATTCAAGCCATGACGTGATGCGCTCTAGCTGGTTAGGCAAAAAATAAGCTGGTGGTGTGATAGAAGCCTTACCTGGTGCGATTTCCCAAACTTTATCAGCGATACTTTCTAAACTAATTGGATCTTTGCGAAATACTTTTCTATGTATTATTTTTTTTACCGGCAGCAGACTCCACTTAGAACATTTTCTTGGTGGGGAAACCAATAGGTCGATAACACCAGATTTTTCTATGGATGATTCAGCCATCATTTTTGTTCTTACTTACTAGAAAGAGCATCATTTTAAAAAATTACACTTGAGAAGATTTAGGATTAAAGCCAATAACAACGATTGATCGTGATAGCGTTTAATTAAACAAAGTTCAAATTTGAAAATCTATCAAATTATCTCTGGTCACATCAATTAAGAAAGAGTACTTTGGCTAATGGTTTTTGAATGGACATTCCAGTAAGCGCTCATTATCGAGGTCGGCACAAACCTCTAACATACGCAGTTCTATTACGTCTAAAAACTCATATCGACGTCGATACATTGAGCGTTTTTTAGATGGTATCTCCTCCAAACTCTTTCTACGATGTCTTACACTAAACACATAAAAGTCTGGAGACTCTAAAATACCGCCTCTTTCAAGCCATATCGTATCGTAATTGAGTGTAAATTGCGCTTTCTTTGCTTTGCTTCCAAAGTAAGCACCTCTATGATGTCTACTTGAGTTTGAAACTGCATAAATTTTAGATATACCAACGGCGCGACTGAACACTCTAAACAGCTCGAATAAGAAATCTCGAGGTCGCATGCCATACAAAGCTTTAGTAATTTCTTGATAGGTATCGAGCAACCCATCGATGTTTCTTCCTTGCATGGCACCTACGTAAGCCACAACTTTGCCTGACTCACGTGCAAACGAAAATGCCAGTGAAAAAATACGTAAATTACCCAAAAATAGGTTCATCACGAGTTGCCCTTCCCTCATAAACCATATGGGTTGATCTAGCACTACGTGAAGATCTTTATACACATCATCAAGCGCAAGGAGTTTCAGTGCGCCATCAGTAGGGAAATCAATCTTAGGCAAAAAGTGTTCAACAACATTGTAATGTTCTTGAATTCGACTGAGTCGGAAATGTGCATCCCAAGTATGACATTGATACGGCCATACAATTGCACCTACGGTCTCTGGACGCTGCAAAATTAGTTTATTGATTAAACTACCTTCTACTGCGTTCAAGAATGGATGGAGGGCGCTTGACAGCCTAGTAGCCTTTAGCATGAATGCAAGCCTTCTTCTAAACGTGCCAAGAGGTCGGCCTATACAGACCTGCTCAGATGCTTTCCATAGCCAAATAAAATCTCTTAATTGCACGTCTATTCCCTAAGCGCATTTCCATCTGGGTTAGATAGACTCATTCTAAGGCTTTATCATCAGATACGTGAATAAACAATATGTCATTTTTCTGTTGCTCTACCTTAATTCGTATTTGCTATTAAATAAAACGGATATCTAAACGATTTATACTTTTTATTTACATCTAAGAGCATAACAAGTTTTGATATTTTTTGCATACTCATATTCATCCAGCCACTTAACTCACCAATCTGCAATCAATTTTCAGCAGTTCAATCAAAACACAGGATTAATATTTTTATATTTAAAACAATACGTTACAACAAATAAACCAAACTTTAATTATGTTATTTCGAGAAAAAGACTGTTGCATCACTAGAGTTATCAATAGTAACTATCTTTATCAAGATTAAGTCGCTATCACCTTCTAATAAAAAATGATTCAATTCATCACTGCGAGTATTACAAAGAATAATCGCAGTGATGAATTGAAGTGACTGTTCCAGAAGTTAAAAGTTTATTCTGAAATCTTTTTAAGATTCGCTAAACCTGACTGAAGTACGCCTGTGATGGCAGCTTTACCTGCAGCATCGTCTTGTCCCGCAGCACCTGGATTTGCTGGATCTTTACGCTTAAACATAGTGCGCCATGTCACGATGCTCTTACCATCGCCCGCAGCCTCTACTTTAATGGTGGCTCCATATTCACGTACTGGCAATACACTCTCTGTAATCTCATACTTCATGGTCATGTTCGTCGCATCAAAACTAGTCAGCACTTCGTTCACATTACCACCGTCTTTAAGGGTTAATACTCGCTTAGCACCCACTTCATCGGCTTTACCACTAGTCATTTCAGTTTTGCCAATGGCTGGATGCCAGCTCATATCACCAAAATTACCCAGCTTAGCCCACACCTTGTCCGCAGACGCATTGATTTCAACGGATTCTTTTAAACGGATTGTTTCGTCAATCGCTGCTGAAGCTGAAGCAACAAATCCGCACGCTGAAATCAGCATCGCTGCAAAAATTCTAGTCATGAAATACCTCTATAAATGATTAATATAATTACCTGCAAGTTCAGGCGGCACCCAATATACATGACTTTTTAGGCTTTTTGAATGATGTCAGCTACTCATCTAACAACTTTCCACCTATTGCCCAATCCTCATAGGCGACCTCTTCAAACGTAATGTATGTATAAGACTTTGGCTTATGTGCAACACGCTCTAGAGTCTCTGTGATTTCTTTAGCAATTTGAGCCTTTTGCTCATGAGTCACTTCACCAGCAAGTTTGATATTAACGTACGGCATATAAATCTCCTTTATTAAACTAGTATTTGTTTAACTAGTTCTTGTTGAACCAAAGCAAACACTTCATGAAAAATAGCCTCAGTTAACCTGCGTGTCTGCGTGTTGTAACGGCTGCAATGATAACTATCGTACAAAATTAATCCGTTTGGTCGTGCATAACGCGTTGCATGACCAAATTTATAGTCTTTAACTATCAATCCGATGGCTTTTAACGCGGCCAGATGCGCTACGTTACCTAGTGCTAAAATAATACAGCTTGCATCTAAACCCTGCAATTAAGCAGCTAAAAACTGGTTGGATGCTTAGCCTTAACGTCATCTAAAAAATTAGCCAGCCGCACACACTGCCTGCAATTGGCATCAAACGTTGCGTTAGTGTGTGTGGTCATGCTGAGTTTCGGAGTGATGAATATGATCTTGTTTACTTTGCAGCGTTTGCCAAATATCGCGTATGAGTTTTGAGGTGAACACTAGCAATAATATTGAAATCAATAAAGATAAAATTGGATCAATCCGCATCCATCCAGTTAAGTAAATCACCAGACCTGCAATAATTGCTGCTACCGAACCTAGCAAATCACCCATCACATGTAAAAATGCAGCACGCTTATTTAAAGTATCTTTATGATGATGCGGCTGATGATATAGTAGCTTGGCTACTATTAAATTAACCAGTAATCCAAATACTGCAATCACCATCACCTCCAGCCCCTGCACATGCTGCGGTTGCTTATACCTTGCAATGGCTTCAACTACCACAAAAACAATAACGATTAGCATCGTAGCGGCGTTAATCATAGCAACGGTTAATTCAGCATAACTCACGCCAGAAACATGTTTGGTAGCATTAGGCTTTTTAGCGATTTCTGTACCCAGCCACGCTAAGCCTAGCGCTGCCACATCGGTAAACATATGCGCTGCATCACTTAACAGCGCTAAGGAACCAGTCCACCAACCTCCTAAGCTTTCAACAATAGCAAAAACAAAAATCAGTAAAAATGGAATGAAATAATGATTGTGGTGTTCATTTTTTGCTTCATGAGATTGTGTGGACATGACTTTTATTGACTGAATAATTTTAGTTGTTTATTTTAACTTGTGTTGAATACTAAGCGCCTCACATTTTTAGCATTAGTCTTAACATAAGCCATTTAAACTTAATCCTTTTTTGAGCCTAAAATTACAACATTGATGCACCAAAACCGCTACCTAGCGGCGCTCGACACATTGCATGCGGTATAATTCAGGTTAATTATAAAGTTAAATTATTGAATGCTCAGTTATCGTCATGCCTTCCACGCAGGCAATCATGCGGATGTACTTAAACACTATGTTTTAGGCTTGGTGCTTAAACATACCAAACAAAAAGATAAACCTTTTTGGTATATCGATACCCATGCCGGGGCTGGGATGTATAGCTTGAGTGAAGGCTATGCCACACAAAATGCTGAATTTGAAGATGGTATTGATAAGTTAATTACAGCGGATAATCTACCAAAGCCACTTGCTGATTTTGTGAATCAGATTAAAAGCTTCAATACAGACGCAGTTAATTTATACCCTGGCTCACCGTTAATTGCACAAGATCTGCTGCGCGCAGACGACAAGATGCGTTTATTTGAATTACATCCGAATGATTGCAAGTTGCTGATTCAAAACTTTTCCGGTCAAGGTAAGCAAGTAAAAATTGAAATGCAAGATGGCTTTGCTGGAATTAAAGCCTGCTTACCGCCACCGCCGCGCCGCGCCATGGTATTGATAGATCCGCCTTATGAAGACAAACAAGATTATCAGCGTGTGGTAAATTGTATTAAAGATAGTCTTGCACGCTTTGCCACTGGCACTTACATCGTGTGGTATCCGCTATTACAACGGCCAGAACCTGCTGAAATGATAGAAGAGTTATTAGCATTGCATATACCAAACTGGCTACACGTTGCCATGACAATTGAAGCACCCTCACCTGAAGGGTATGGCATGTATGGCAGTGGCTTATTTATTATCAACCCGCCTTGGACACTACCTAACATTTTGACAGAAACCATGCCAATTTTGACGCAGCTTTTGGCGCTTGATGATACCGCTGGCTATGTACTAGAGAGTCAAATCGCTTAAATAATATTGACGCTTTAAGCTGATACAATACCTAAAATTTTAAATTAAAGGCTTTAACCACATGCAAGAAAAAACCAAACGTTCATCTGTTGAATACAAACAAACCAATGTCATGTCGAATATTTTATTCGGCAGTCGCTGGCTGCAGTTACCGCTTTATTTGGGCTTAATCGTCGCACAAGCAGTGTATGTATTTTTCTTTGGTGTTGAACTTGTACATTTGGTTGCAAAAGCCAACACGCTGGTTGAAGCTGACATTATGTTGATTGTATTAGGCTTAATCGACGTAGTGATGATTTCAAACTTGCTGATTATGGTAATTGTGGGTGGTTATGAAACATTTGTTTCACGCCTGAATCTGGCTGGTCACCCAGATGAGCCGGATTGGTTATCTCACGTGAATGCCAACTTACTTAAAGTAAAACTAGCCACTGCTATCATCGGTATCTCATCGATACACTTACTTAAAACATTTATTAACGCAGAAAACTTAACTGAAAAAGTGCTTATTTGGCAGACGGTCATTCATATGACATTCGTATTGTCGGCAGTTGCTATCGCTTACATTGACAAATTAATGACGCGTTCAGATGAAAAACATTAACTTGATGATTTAGCGCTCATTTATAAGGCAATTGGCAACTTTGCCAGATCGCCTTCGTTTTTCTCAATCTCAAATTCATGTACGGTAATGGTGCGTTCGTTTTCAGTTTCCACGATAACGCGCCATTTGCCATATGCTACGTTTTGTTTATAAGTGTAGCCTCTAAAGCCATTATTGCGACCACCGGCTAAACTGAAACCGATGCGAGACATCGTCTGCCAGCCTTTTTTTGCATCATAACGTTGCCAGCGGTGGTAAAGTTTAGCCTCTAAGCCTGCCGGTGCAAAAACCGCAGAAACACAATACACCTTATCGCCAGCATTGATGTGCACGCTGTCGAGCGTACTGCGCCAAAAAATCCACCAAGGCGCTTTATCCTGCTGAATAACATACTCGCCCGCCACCTTATTGAGCGCTACGCCGACTTGAATATCACGCTTAACCAATGGCACTGGCGGGATCACATCTAACACATAAGCTAAAGCAATGAGTGCAGCAACAACATATGCGGGAATGATATTCCCTAGTTGCGCAGATATTTTATTCTTAAGCATTTGCGTTAAGGTCAAGGCGAGCAAAATACTCATAAAGAACCAGAACGCGTGAACACTTCCTACCAAAAATGGCAGCACAAAGTTAAGTAATAAAATCGCACAAAAACCGAATAACGTCCAAGTGAGTGTAAAGCGTTTATAGGCGGTTTCTAAAAATTCATTAGCCACTAATAAGGCACCCAAACCAATTGACCACATGATGGCGGTGACGTGCGACGAGCTTTTGAAATAGAGGATGAATAACGCACAAAACAGGCTGCCGAATAAAAACTGCAGCAATATGTAAGGTAACCGAGTTTTCCAACTCTCAGGCACTGCTACTGCGGAATTTAGAACTACCCCCTCAGAGTTAACTGACGGCTCAACATTAACAGCTTGAATAACTGATGGCACAATGGTTTTTTTTGCAAGCCACCAAATGATAGGAATAGTACCAATAAGATAAGCCGAAAGTATCAGCAAATCAGATGCGTTAACGCTACGACCAATCGTTAACGCATCCCATATGAACCCCGCAAAGAATGCCAGTGCAGGGAAATACTTTTTAACTATCGCAATTTTCAAATATTAAAACTTTTACATAAAACAATTACTTTACAGCTTATACCACTTCAGCGATAGGAATGATTTT
>JANOHT010000273.1:0-4137 GCA_031406605.1 Methylotenera sp.
GCCAGAATTTGTACGCTCAGAAGTGGCTTTAGGCCGCGCGATTATTCCAGTCAACATCAATCACCCAGAAATCGAGCCAATGATTATTGGCCGTAATTTCTTGGTGAAAATCAACGCCAATATCGGTAACTCGGCTCTTGGTTCTTCAATTTCAGAAGAAGTTGAGAAAATGGTGTGGGGCACACGTTGGGGCGGCGATACTGTGATGGATTTATCAACTGGTAAAAACATCCACGAAACGCGCGAATGGATAATCCGCAACTCACCAGTGCCAATCGGTACCGTGCCAATTTATCAAGCGCTAGAAAAAGTGAATGGTAAAGCAGAAGATTTAACTTGGGAAATTTTCCGTGATACATTGATTGAGCAAGCTGAACAAGGTGTGGATTACTTTACGATTCATGCTGGTGTACGCTTGGCTTATATTCCAATGACTGCAAAACGTATGACAGGTATCGTGTCGCGCGGCGGTTCTATCATGGCGAAATGGTGCTTGGCGCATCATAAAGAGTCTTTCTTGTACGAACACTTTGAAGACATCTGCGAAATCATGAAGCAATACGACGTTGCCTTTAGTTTAGGTGATGGCTTGCGCCCAGGCTCAATTTACGACGCCAACGATGAAGCACAATTTGCTGAATTAAAAACATTAGGCGAACTCACACAAATCGCGTGGAAGCATGACGTGCAATGCATGATTGAAGGCCCAGGTCATGTGCCGATGCATTTGATTAAAGAAAACATGGAACTGCAACTTGAGCATTGCGGTGAAGCCCCTTTCTACACATTAGGCCCATTAACTACTGACATCGCACCGGGTTACGACCACATCACCTCAGGTATCGGCGCCGCCATGATTGGCTGGTATGGCTGTGCAATGCTTTGCTATGTAACGCCAAAAGAACACTTGGGCTTGCCAGACAAAGAAGACGTGCGTGTTGGTATCATCACTTACAAAATTGCAGCGCATGCAGCAGACTTAGCAAAAGGCCACCCAGGCGCACAGATTCGTGACAATGCATTAAGCAAAGCACGTTTTGAATTCCGTTGGGATGACCAATTCAACCTTGGCCTAGATCCTGAAAAAGCTAAAGAATTCCACGATGAAACATTGCCACAAGAAGGCGCAAAACAAGCGCACTTTTGCTCCATGTGCGGCCCACACTTTTGCTCAATGAAAATTACGCAAGATGTGCGTGACTATGCGGCCACTTTAAATATTTCAGAAGAAGATGCGCTGAAAAAAGGCATGCAGGAAAAATCGATTGAGTTTGTGAAAAAAGGTAGCGAGGTTTATCAGAAGGTTTAAGTAGTTAACTTTCTTTGACCAATAAAAAGCCAGCTAAAGCTGGCTTTTTATTTGACGAATGACGGGAACTCAAAGACTAACTGCACAAAAAATACTTTATCTAAGTAATTTGGCTGATAATTAAAGAATAAGAACAACATTATAAAAGCTTATCTATATTCTCAATGAACACCTATTTAGTTGTTAAAACACTTCATATCATCAGCTCCACAATATTGTTTGGGACAGGTATTGGTATTGCATTCTTCATGTTCCGATCAAATTTTACTAACGATCTTTATCAAAAATTATATTTGGCCAAAAGCACCGTTATCGCTGACTATATCTTTACATTACCGGCAGTCATTACGCAGCTTATAACTGGAGCATGGCTTGTTTGGAAAAGTGGGTACAACTGGATGGATTTTTGGCTGATAGCAACTTACATAATTTATGTAATTGCAGGTTTGTGTTGGTTACCAGTCGTTTGGATACAAATCAAACTTAAAAGTATTCTGACGCAATGTGTGGCCAACAAATCAGCACTTCCAGATCAATATCATAAGTTATTTAGAGTTTGGTTTGTTCTTGGATGGCCTGCATTTTTAGGTTTAATAGTGGTGTTCTTCTTGATGGTGATTAAACCTGTATGAATCAGTTAAGTACCAAAAAAGACATATGGTTTGTATACGATGGTGATTGCCCATTATGTAGCAATGCTGCGCTTGCGCTAAGAATCAAAAAGGCATATGGAACGCTGAATCTATTAAATGCTCGCGAAGAAAAAGACCATCCCATTATTCAAGAAATTAACAGGCGACATTATGATCTTGATGAAGGCATGGTTATTTACGATGGTATTCACTTCTATCATGGCAAAGATGCATTGTCTTTCGTGGCAAAATTCGGTGAAAGCCGGGGCGTATTTAACCTCCTTAATAAAGCTTTGTTTTGGTCAAAGAATATTGCCAATGTGATATATCCGTGGATGCGTGGCTTAAGAAATCATCTGTTACAAAAAAACCATCTATCTCAGCTAGATAATTTAAATTTAAAGTCTGAGCCCATATTTAAAAGTATCTTTGGTAAAGCATGGTTGGAATTACCCACGGTCATGCATAAACACTATTCAAATCGCCCCTATACTGATGACATTACAATCGTCGAAGGAACACTTGATGTCATGTGTGCAGGACCCATAAGGCTCTTTGCGCCTGTGTTTTGTATGTTGGGTGGCATTCCTGCCTATAACGCAACGAATGTCCCCGTCACTGTATTTTTTGAAAGTAACAAAAGTACAAAAGCATTTACCTTCAATCGGATTTTTAATTTTAAGAATGAAAAACCTTATCGCTTCAAGTCTCATATGGTCAAAATATCCAATAATGAGGTGGTAGAACTCATGCGCTACGGCTTGGGATGGAAGACTAGCTTTCATTGGGAAGATAACAGCGTAAAACTCAAGCATAAGGGATATGTATTAAGTCTATTCGGACATCTTATACCGATACCTTTAACGCTGTTGATAGGCGAGGGAAACGCTGTTGAAACAGCGATTGATGAAAACTCATTCTCTATGGAGGTTAATATCACGCACCCATGGTGGGGTAAGATTTATGAGTATAAAGGTCATTTTCAGTTGAAGGAAAACGATTGATACAGCGCGTTCTTATCATTGGCGGGTATGGTAATTTCGGCAGCTTTATTACTAAAACTTTAGCCAAAGAATTGGAAATTCAAGTAATCGTTGCCGGACGTTCTATTGAAAAAGCGCAGTTGTTTATTAGTAAGCTAGCTGCAGTGAATCCACCTGAGGCTTTAGCGCTTGATATCAAATACGACATTACCCAAGCTTTAATCAGCATCAAACCAAATATACTGATTCATACTTCAGGCCCATTTCAGATGCAAGGCTATGATGTTGCTAAAGCATGCATTCAACAAGGCATCCATTACATTGATTTGGCGGATGGTCGCAACTTTGTTAACAACATTGCAAGCCTCAATGAAGCAGCAAAAGAACGAGATGTTTTAGTAGTTAGTGGAGCAAGTTCGGTTCCTTGTTTAACTGCCGCTTTGGTGGATTATTACAAACCTAAATTCAAAATATTAGAAAACCTTGACTATGGTATTAGTACTGCACAAAGGACGGCGCGCGGATTAGCAACTACTGCAGCTATCTTAGGATATACAGGCAAGAACTTTAAAACACTAATCAATGGAAATTCCAAAACCGTTTATGGCTGGCAGGGATTGAAAGCTAGAAAGTACTCAGAAGTGGGTTGGCGATTATTGAGTTATTGTGATGTGCCAGATCTGGCAGTATTTCCTAAACGATATCCAGAGTTAAAAACTATTCGTTTTTATGCAGGCTTAGAAATTCCGTTTATTCATTGCACCCTTTGGGCTTTATCTTGGTTGGTACGAGTGGGTCTAATACGTAATCTAGAAAAGTATGCGCCTTTATTATTGCGCCTATCTTTTTTATTTGATTGGCTAGGTTCAAGCAATAGTGCGTTTCACATGGTTTTATCTGGCAAGGACCAAAATGAAAATAATAAAAAAATCACTTTTGAACTCACTGCTAGGTCAGGGGATGGACCTTTTATACCCTGTATTCCGGCCATCCTGATTTCAAAAAAACTATCGCAAAATAAAATTGAACAGCGGGGAGCATTTCCCTGTATAGACTTTATCTCACGAGATGAATATTTAAATGCACTAATAGGATTAGATATAATTTGGAAAGAAAATGTTTAAGCAAAACTTTCAATTAGCCATTTCAATTCCTAGAAATTATTGTAGAATGCGCACCCTGTTAGTGATGCAGGGTGCTTAGCTCAGTTGGT
>JANOHT010000278.1:0-5364 GCA_031406605.1 Methylotenera sp.
GGCACTTTGGATGCAAGTAATTTGCTCAAGCCTGCGCTATCTAATGGCTCACTTAAATGCATAGGTGCGACGACTTATCAAGAATACCGTGGGGTGTTTGAGAAAGATCATGCGCTCGCGCGCCGCTTCCAGAAAATTGACGTATCTGAACCTAGCGTAGCTGAAACTATTGAGATTCTAAAAGGTTTGAAATCACGCTTTGAGGAACATCACAGCGTGAAATATGCGGCAAGTGCGCTCACTACGGCTGCTGAACTCTCAGCAAAATACATCAACGACCGTCATTTGCCAGACAAGGCAATTGATGTGATTGATGAAGCCGGCGCTGCACAACGTATATTGCCAAAATCTAAACAGAAAAAAGTCATTGGCAACAAAGAGATTGAAGATATTATCGCCAAAATCGCGCGTATTCCGCCAAAAAATATCTCTAGCGATGACCGTAATGCACTTAAAACACTGGAGCGAGATTTAAAAGCTGTCGTGTTTGGTCAAGATAAAGCCATTGAAGCCTTGGCATCTGCAGTCAAAATGGCACGCAGCGGTTTGGGGCAAGGCAATAAACCGATTGGTAGTTTCTTGTTCAGCGGCCCTACAGGTGTTGGTAAAACTGAAGTCGCTAAACAACTCGCTTATATCATGGGCATTGAATTGATTCGCTTTGACATGAGTGAGTACATGGAGCGTCATGCGGTGTCTCGCTTAATTGGCGCGCCTCCTGGCTATGTTGGTTTTGAGCAAGGCGGCATGATGACCGAAGCCATCACCAAAAACCCTTATTGCGTATTGTTGTTGGATGAGATTGAAAAAGCACATCCTGACATTTTCAATATTCTGCTACAGGTCATGGATCATGGCACCTTGACTGACAATAATGGTCGCAAAGCTGACTTCAGAAACGTGACCATTATCATGACAACCAATGCAGGTGCAGAAAACTTAGCTAAATCAAGCATAGGTTTCACTAATGGCAAACAAGCGGGCGACGAGCAAGAGGATATCAAACGCTTATTCTCACCAGAGTTCCGCAACCGTTTGGATGCGACTGTGTCATTCGCTTCACTGTCACAGGACATTATCATCCGCGTAGTTGATAAATTCCTGATTCAATTGGAAGACCAATTGCATGAGAAAAAAGTCGAAGCAACGTTTAGTGATGCGCTAAAAGCCTACTTAGGTAAAAAAGGCTTTGATCCATTGATGGGTGCACGACCAATGGCAAGATTGATTCAAGATACGATTCGTAAAGCCTTGGCTGATGAGTTGTTATTTGGCAAACTGGCTAACGGCGGCAGCGTACATGTGGATATTGATGATAAAGATGAAGTAAAACTTACGTTTACTCAAGATAAGCAATCATCAGAGCCTTCACTCGCAACTGCTGAGTAACTTTAAATGCAGTAATTTAAACAGCCAACTTACTCGACGTAAGTTGGCTGTTTTTCCATAATGCTCACGAATAATTCAGATTCAATCAGGCCGTTTAGCCAAACTTTTAATTGAGGATAGTTTGCAGCTTCAAACCAAATGTTGTTAACGCCTGAGAACTGTCGAATAAATGGAAAGATGGCAATGTCTGCCAAACTGATTTGATTGCTTAGTAAAAACTGCGACTGGCTTAATAACTTTTCCAGCCTCTGTAAAAAAACTTCACCTTGCGCTCTGTAAACATCTGCAGATTGTTCAGGGAAGCGAATCGCGTATTTGTACTGATCTAACGCCTGCTTAAAACTACCATCATTTTCAATAACCAACTGCTCTGTTAAAGCTCGGTCAGCCGTTAACCAGCCATCTTTATCATTCTGCTGCAAAGCCCAGTACATAATATCCAAGCTCTGCTCAATCACAGTACCATCAGTTAATATCAATACGGGCACAGTTGCTTTAGGCGAGGCTTTTACCATCTCGCTAGGCTTGGCTCTTAATACAATTTCACGTATTTCAATGGAGATGTTTGCATACTTGAGTGCCATACGCGCACGCATGGCATAAGGGCATCGACGATAAGAGTAAAGAACTGGCAGCTGCATCACAAAGCAAAAACTAGCCTAGTGTTTTGCAAATATCATGCACAAGTTTCGGGCCTTTATAAATGAGCCCACTATAGACTTGAACTAAGCTTGCGCCCGCTGCTATTTTTTCTACCGCTTGTGCACCGCTTAAAATGCCACCAACGCCAATGATAGGCACAGCGCCCTGTAAGCGTTGTGATAGCAATTGAATCACTAACGTTGATTTCTCACGCACAGGTGCGCCAGATAAACCACCAGTCTCATCAGCGTTTTTTAAACCCTGCACGGTATCACGCGATAAAGTTGTATTGGTTGCGATTACGCCATCTATCTTATGCTCCATCAGCAAATCAGCAATCTCGTTGATTTGCTCACGCTCTAAGTCTGGTGCTATTTTTAAGGTGATTGGCACATAACGACCATATTGATTGGCAAGTTTGGTTTGCTCTAGCTTGAGTGTAGCGAGCAAATGTGACAACGCCTCTTTTTCTTGCAGAGCACGTAGATTTTTAGTATTTGGTGAAGAAATATTGACCGTGATGTAACTGGCATACGCATACACTTTTTGCATGCAGATCAAATAATCATCCACCGCATTTTCCATTGGCGTATCAAAATTCTTACCAATGTTAATGCCTAAAACACCTTTATATTTTGCTGCTTTGACATTCTCAACAAGGTTATCTACGCCTAAATTATTAAAGCCAAAGCGGTTCACAATACCTTGCGCTTCCTTAACCCTAAATAAACGCGGTTTGGGGTTTCCAGGCTGCGGACGCGGTGTAACAGTTCCAACTTCAATAAAACCAAAGCCCAATGCAGCCATGCCATCAATCACAGCGCCGTTTTTATCTAAGCCTGCCGCCAAGCCCACAGCATTTGGAAAAGTAATGCCCATGACCTCTCTAGGCTGGCAAACGGGCGGTGTTGGGTAAAGTGATAAAGCCCCAGTTTTTTCAGCAAGTTTGAGGCTTTTTAAAGTGAAATCGTGCGCTGCTTCAGCATCAAACTGAAACAATAAAGGTTTTGCGAGTGAGTAAATATCCATAGCTGAATTTTACTTGAAAACTATTTAGACATTGTCGCTATTTAACCCAATATCATTTTTTTAATAGATAAGCATTTAATCAGTTACTTTTTAATGGGAATGACACTAATCGCACCGCCAGTTTCTAAAATAGCAGTGTGTACGTCTTTAATGCTGCTACAACCTGCTAAACGCAAAGCAGCATCCAGCTCCTGTTGGGTCAGCTGAGAATTCTCCATCATATCTTGATAAAGCTTGCCATTATGAATCAGTATTTGTGGTCGCCCTTCTATCAGCTTCTCAAGTTTTTTACTTTTAAAAGTAGCAAAACCCACTAAATAATTGATTGTCACCAGCGTAGTCGCACTAATCAAGCCACCTATCAATGAGTTATCGCCGCCATTCATAGAGTTTTGCACCGCATTCGATAAAATCAGCAACAACACCAAATCAAAAGGCGCTAATTGCCCAATCTGTCGCTTGCCCGTAATACGTAAAATTAAAATCAAAAATACATATACAAGAATGCTACGAACAATTAACTCCCAAACCGGCACAGTCAAGTTCAACATGTTTTAGCCTTTTTACAAAGATATTTCGGTTTAGTTTAATCCAAATTTGATGCGCCATAACTATTATCATTACCAAGATCGGCACGCCGCCTGGCTGGATTTCCGCCAATAACGTGTGAATAAAGAGCTTCAGCTCATTTATTCCACGGGCAAGCCAAACACTGGCTAAGCTGATATGTTTCACAGGGAAGACCTTTACGGTCTCGCGGGAATGACGGAGTGAAAATGTGTCTGTAAATTACCGTTAAGTTTTACGCCAAAAAAGACACTGGATTCCGTGTCAAGCACGGAATGACGAAACTTGAGAGGCATACAAATAAAATAGCAATGGTGAAACTTGAATCGGTTTTGACCTTCAATCCCCTGCTACCGCGCCTGTGCTGTTCACCATCATGGGAGCTTTCGGCAATCGGCTGTTTGAACGAAGTGAGTTTCCGATTGACGCCCGTGATGGTGAACAGCACAGGAAACAAGCGGTAGGGGGTAGCCTTTCACAACCGACTTAGTGCTTTAGCACTTAGCGAGGTTGGGGACGCCCCTTGCGGGTGTTTCTTTGGTTACTTTCTTTTGGCTAAGCAAAAGAAAGTAACTCGCATGTCGCGCGAAAGCGATGTCTTTCAATATTAAGCAATATGGTTACTTGTGCAGGGTGTATCAAAATAGAATGTCCAAGTTGCATCTGTCGTAGCTATCAATTAACATGCCTTCTGGGAAAAACAACAATACTAAAAGGAATATCAACTTGAATAAAATTATTATATTGTCAGCATTAATGGTGCTGTTTACAGGATGCTCAACAATGACTCCTGCTCGCTACTCAATGTCTGTGGACAATAACCAAGCGCTCAAGAAATTTGATGGCACTAAAGTGCGCTTAAGTTCTGTATCATCCCCAGCCAGATTTGATGCAAGTTGTAGATTAATGGGGCCAATTCAAGCATCTGATGGAATGACTATTCCACAGTTTGTAGAAAAAGCATTCAACGACGAATTTAAGTTCGCAAGTATATATTCTGATAATGGTATTGCATTGACTGGCTCATTAAATAGAATAGAGTTTTCTTCAACCTCTGGTCTAACTAATGGATATTGGCACCTTGGCATGGAGCTGAAATCTAGCAACGGAAAATCTATGTCTTTTGACAATCGCTATGATTTTAAAAGTGGTTTTGATGCTATTACAGCCTGCAATCAGACAGCACAAGCTTTAGGTCCAGCTGTACAAGATTTAATAAAAAGAGCGGCTACCAGTCCTGAGTTCGCTGAATTAATTCACTAAAATCGTTTAATACTTAGTAGATAAGCAGTTCTAAAGTTAACTGCTTATCTATTTTAATATTATCCCAACTCCACTTGTACCAAATTATCACTAAACGTAGTCGAATGCCCCATATCCCCAAACTCCGCTGAACTAATACAATTTACCGTGCCTTTATTCAACTGGCGCCAGTACCCAAGCGTTGCCACAATGATACCGGGATTCACGTCTTTGGTAATACGTGCACCGCCTTCAAACGCGCCACGGTCGTTATATACACGTACCTTCGCGCCTTCTGAAATACCCCGCATATCCGCATCAGCAGCGTTAATCATCACAAATTGCTCACCCTGCCCTTTAATTTTTTCTGCCACATTGGCGTAGCAAGAATTTAAAAAGCCATGACTCTTTGGCGAAATAATACTTAACGGATATTTTGCTGCCAAAACAGGGTTTACTTCAGCCGATTCGCGTGACGCCACATAATCTGGCAGT
>JANOHT010000002.1:0-17725 GCA_031406605.1 Methylotenera sp.
ACGCAAGTTGCGTTGTAACCTGCAGCCCACATTAGGTTTTGTTTGACGATACGCATCGTACGTTTTGCCTGAGTGATCATGTGTGGCAACAACGCTAATTGCCCTCCCATTACTACAAAATCAGATTGCGCTTGCGCCAGAGGCACAGCCCGACCCATAGCGATTGAAACATTCGCGCTAGCAAGCACAGGGCCATCATTCAAACCGTCACCCACCATAACAACCATGCGGCCTTGTCGCTGTAAAGATTGAATATATGTGAGCTTATCTCGCGGCGTACAGTTACCATGTACATGCCCAATACCAACTATTTTAGCAATACGCTCCACAGACTGCAGCCGGTCTCCGGAGAGTACTTCAACTTTAAACCCATTTGCCAACAAATCTTTTACAGTAGAAATCGCATCAGGTTTGATAGCCTCCACAATCTCAAAACTTGCTAGCCAACCGTACTCAGAAACTAGATGCACATTTAAACTATCTTCATTTAAATGCTTAGTGCGCGCACTATCTATATCGCAAAACTGTGTGGATCCAAGTTTTAAACTACCTAATGAAGAATCGGCTTGCAAACCAAAGCCTGAAATCTCCTGTACGTTGTCGACCAAATAGTTTTCTTTAGGTGTCAATATGTTGCCAGCTGCTTCAACAAAGGCGCGAGAAACAGGATGCAATGAATATTGTGCAATCTCAGCAGCAATCTCCAGCGCTTGCAACTCACTCAACTTTGCATCTGTGGAAATATGACCTATCGTCATCTTGTCTTGCGTCAGCGTGCCCGTCTTATCAAACACAACTGTGTCCACAGTCGTCAGCGCTTCTAATGCCTGCATTCTGCGCACCAACACGCCACCACGCGCAAGTGTGCCCGACACGGTAAGCATGGCAGCAGGCGTCGCCAAGGATAGCGCACATGGACATGTAACGATTAGCACAGCGACCGCGGCCATCATGGCGCGGCCATGATCAACATTCCACAAAATAGCGGCTGAACCAGCCGCAGCCAACAACACCGCTATCAAAAAAGGGCGTGCAATGCGATCTGCTAATATCGCCAATCGAGGTTTATCAACTGCTACGTGCTCCATCAGCGCGACGATTTGCGCATAACGTGTTGATTGTCCAATTTTATCTACCCGCACATCTACTGCAGCAGAAAGATTATGACTACCGGCAATGACTTCTGCACCCACGGCTTTAGCCACTGGACGCGACTCTCCTGTCAACAACGCTTCATCTGTACTGGTAATGCCAGAAGTAATGACGCCATCAGCTGGAAATGCCTCACCAGGGAATATCCGAATGACATCACCAACATCCAGCCTGCGTACAGCTACACGCTCAACACTGCCATCTGCCTTTATCCGATCCACACTACTAGGCAAGCGCTGCATCAGCGCATCTAATGCACCAGCAGTTCGATCACGCATCCGCAACTCTATCCATCGACCTGTCAGTAGAAAAAATACGAACATCGTTAAGGAGTCAAAATAAACCTCATGACCCCACCAGCCAGAAGGCTCAAAAGTTGCGGCTGTACTGACTGCAAAAGTGATTAAAATGCCGAGCGTTACTGGCATGTCCATACTAATTTGCCGTTGTTTAAGATCGTTGAGCGCGTTTTTGAAAAATGGACCGCAAGAAAAAAACAATACTGGCAAGGTTAATATCCACGACGCCCAACGCAATAAGTTCAGCATGTCTGATGTCATTTCACCAGGCATTGCCACATATGCAGGGTATGCATACATCATGACCTGCATCATACAGAACCCGGCCACCAACAAACGCCAAAGCGCCAAGCGCTGTTCCTTGCGGCGTATATCGTGTGAAAATGCATCCGCGGCTGGCATCACGCGATACCCAGCCTTGGTAACTGCGCGCATCCAGTCTGATGGTTTTGTTGCCTCAGAAGACCACACCAAACGAGCGCGCCCACTGGCTGCATTGACAGAAGTACTTATTACACCCGGAACCGATTTCAATGCTTTCTCAACATTAAGTGCACAAGCAGCACAGTGCATACCTTCAATTGCTAAACGTGACTCCCACTCATGCATTTTGTGATCATGTCTTTGGCTAAAGCTAGTCCATTCAGCAGGTTCATCCAGTGCAAGCCAAGCACCTGCATCTGATTTATCGCCAGTTTGGTCAATTAAAGACTCTATTGAAATAGTATCGCTCACGTCACTAGACTACGCCTTGTTTAACATTTATTCATTGATTTAAATCAATGCACTTAAGGTAAAATTGATATTGAATTTTGACTTCATATCAAGTTAGATTGACTACAGTCAGGTTCAACACGTATTATCTAACGCTATGAAAATTCCAAAAAGACTCGAACCCCTCCTGGAAGATGGCTTGATTAATGATGTTGTCCGCCAGTTGATGAGCGGTAAAGAGGCAACGGTTTACGTTGTAAGATGCGGCGATGATGTGCGTTGTGCCAAAGTTTACAAAGAAGCGAATAAGCGCAGCTTTCGCCAAAGTGTAGATTACACAGAAAATCGTAAAGTAAAAAATAGCCGTCAATCTCGCGCAATGGCAAAAGGTTCAAAGTACGGCAGGCAAGCGCAAGAGGATGCTTGGCAAAGTGCTGAGGTCGATGCCTTATACCGCCTAGCCGATGCTGGTGTTCGTGTACCCAAACCGTATAATTTTTACGAAGGGGTATTACTGATGGAACTCGTAACCGACGCACATGGTAATGCCGCACCCAGATTAAATGACGTGGAATTTAGCGAAGAAGACGCTCGTATTCACCACCATACTTTACTTAAAGAGGTGGTACGCATGTTATGCGCAGGTATTGTGCATGGTGATTTATCTGAATTTAACATTTTAATGAGTAGTGACGGCCCTGTAATCATTGATTTACCTCAGGCAGTAGATGCTGCTGGTAATAACCACGCGAGTAGCATGCTAGAACGAGACGTTGCAAATTTAAGCGCTTATTTTGGTCGTTTTGCACCTGAACTACTCGCCACTCAATACGGCAAGGAAATTTGGTCTCTTTATTCGCATGGAGATCTGCAATTAGAAACTGTGCTGACAGGACATTTTAAACAAAGCACAAAGCCAGTCGATTTGAAAAGTGTTATCAGAGTAATTGACGATGTTCGTGCTGAAGAGCTTAAACGTAAACAGCGTCTGACAGAAGCAAAGAGTCAGGCTGACTGACTACGACCGGAAATCATCCCAATATTATCTGGAATGTGGGAGTTTGATAGTGATAATGCTCAACACTTACAGCCAAGTAAGACTAAACGAAACATAGGCAAAAAAAAATGGCCCAATTAAGGGCCATTTTTTTGGATGCTGAGTTACTAAGCTTTCTGGATGTTAGAAGCTTGTTTACCTTTAGGTCCATCTGTTACGTCAAAACTTACGCGCTCATTTTCTTTCAAGCTTTTGTAACCGCTATCAACGATTGCTGAAAAATGTGCGAATAAATCATCACCACCTGCATCAGGAGTAATGAAACCAAAACCTTTAGAGTCATTAAACCATTTAACTAAACCTGTAGCCATATCTTATTCCATACTTTAAAAAGGGAGGCACCCTAAATGAATGGGATTTTTAAATATTAGTCTTTACAACTGAACAAATTAAACATCCAAACGCCTAAGTTACTTTTTACGGGTAAACAAATGCTATGTCAAGTACTATTTTAACAATTTGTTACGAAATAATACTTGCATCCCTGAATTGTTGTTTTTTTAGCACCAATATTCTGCTACCAAGTGAAGGTTTATTGCTAAATCAAGCTTAAGAAGCTACAATATGCCTGTTATACAATTATTATTTGTGCAACTTAATTCTATTGAATTATTTAAAATAATAATTTTTATTAGTGCTTCAAACTCCATGAGATTGTCGCTTGGTAATAATCTCAACATAAATTATTGGAGAATGTACGTTGGCAAAAGAAGAATTAATTGAAATGAGTGGCGTGGTAATGGAAATATTACCAGATTCTCGCTATCGCGTGACGTTAGATAACGGTCACAAGCTTATTGCTTATACCGGTGGCAAAATGAAGAAAAACCATATTCGCATTCTTGCAGGCGATAAAGTAACACTTGAGTTATCACCTTACGATATTAATAATGGTCGTATTACTTTCAGACATATTGAATCTAATAGCGCTACCTACACACCTAGAAAACGTACTTATTAAACAATCGCACTGAGTTATTAAGTAAAGATTCAAAAATCAAACCGCTAAATGCGGTTTTTTAGTTTTCAGCGTTTATAATTCTCATATCTTTTAATTTAAAGGGCTTGGATCAAGCTCTCTTTAATTAAAAACTCATAATACTTAACAATCATCTCTTTAGGAAAATCAACATGGCAGGTGCTAGTCTTTTAACGCTTATTGATGATATTGCCACTATTTTGGATGATGTTTCTGTCATGACCAAAGTAGCTGCAAAAAAAACGGCTGGGGTCCTAGGGGATGATTTAGCGCTAAATGCACAACAGGTTTCTGGCGTAAATGCCGACAGAGAGCTACCCGTCGTTTGGGCTGTTGCTAAAGGCTCTGCTCTTAATAAAGTCATTTTAGTACCGACTGCGCTTGTAATTAGCGCATTTATACCTTGGGCAGTCACTCCGCTGCTAATGCTTGGTGGTTTGTTTTTATGCTTTGAGGGCGTGGAAAAACTATTTCATCAATTTTTCCAACATGTAGAAGTTAATCATAATGAACCTAAAAATCTCATAGGTCAGGATGAAAGTCTCGCTATTGAATCTTCTGAAAAAGAAAAAATTGCAGGTGCAGTACGTACAGATTTCGTTTTATCTGCAGAAATTATTGTCATCACCTTAGGTACTGTGGCAACTGAAGTATTCAGCAAACAAATAATAGTGTTAGTAACCATCGCTATCATTATGACGATAGGCGTATACGGCTTAGTGGCTGGTATTGTGAAGCTTGATGATGGCGGGCTACACTTAGCTTCAAGCTCAGGTAAGAGTTTATGGGCTGCGTTGAAGCGTAAATTAGGTTTTGCCATTTTAGCTTTTGCGCCCTACATGATGAAAGCTTTATCCGTTGTGGGTACTGCTGCAATGTTTTTAGTGGGCGGCGCGATTCTCACGCACGGCATTACTATCGTGCACCATTGGATAGAGAATTTTGCTATGGGCCTTAACAGCGGCTTCCTACATGCCGTTGTTCCTGCACTACTCAATGGTTTATTTGGTATTGTTGCTGGGGCAGTTGCATTGATGATAGTGAGCGTTGCTAAACTCTTATTGAGTAAATTTAACATTATTCAGAAAAAAGCAGCTTAACGATACTTCAACATACGAAATTAAATACATGCAATTCAGATAACTAACAATCCAACTTTATACTAGAAAAATATTAGGAGTCGATTCACATAGACTCCTATTTTCTCTTGCATTATTTCTATATTTATGGAAATATAGAAATATGAACACTAAAAATGCCGTCACACTTCTTGCATCGCTTGCCCAAGACGCAAGGTTAGAAATATTTAGACTGCTGGTACAAGCCGGCCCTAGCGGATTGGCGGCCGGTGAGATTGCAAGTAAATTGAATATACCTACTAGCACCCTATCCTTTCATCTTAAAGAGCTCACGCATGCTGGCTTACTAAATGCAGCACAAGCAGGTCGATTTATTTACTACTCTGCTGCATTTAATATCATGGATGACTTACTAGGATTTTTAACAGAAAACTGCTGCCAAGGCGTTTCATCTTGTGAACCTAAGTTATGCAATACAGAATCAAGCAAAAAGGGGTAAATGATGAAAAGAATGCATGTGCATATTTCGGTTGAGGATTTGAATAAAAGTATCAATTTTTACAACCATTTATTTGGTGCTAAACCAACTGTGCATAAACCAGATTATGCCAAATGGATGCTAGATGACCCGCGGGTAAATTTTGCAATCAGTCAGCGTGGGGAGTTGGCAGGTCTTAATCATTTAGGTATTCAGGTCGATAACGACAGTGAGCTTTCGACATTGAAATCACAATTGGAAGCTGCTGATTTATCTATACTGAGTGAGTCTGGCACTTGCTGCTATGCAAAGTCTGATAAAAACTGGGTTCAGGATCCGTCTGGTATTGCCTGGGAAACTTATCACACGATGGATAGCTCGCCCACATTTAGCAACAAGGCGGGCGATGCATCAGAAACTGCTTGTTGCGTACCTGTTCAAGAAAAAATTTCATTGATGTCTCGCAAAAGACATACAGAATAAAATTAAAAAATGATTAAAAAAATAAGTAGTTTTGAGCGCAACTTAACTTGGTGGGTAATCGGCTGTATTTTAGTAGGCATAACGCTTGGCGAATTTATTCCAAGCCTATTTCAAGCAATAGGTGACATGCAAATAGCGCAAGTAAACATTCCTGTCGCTATTTTGATCTGGCTAATGATTATCCCCATGTTGCTAAAAATTGATTTAAGTAAAATGAAAGATGTTGCTGAGCACAGCAAAGGTATCGTAGTGACATTGGTCATCAATTGGCTGGTCAAACCTTTCTCTATGGCGCTTTTAGCTTGGATCTTTATTCGGCACTTTTTTGCACCTTACTTACCTGCAGGCCAGATTGACAGCTACATTGCAGGGCTCATTTTACTGGCTGCGGCACCCTGCACTGCCATGGTATTTGTATGGAGTAACTTATGTGATGGCGATGCTAAATTTACGCTTTCACAAGTAGCGGTGAACGATGTGATTATGTTATTTGCCTTTGCGCCACTGGTAGCCTTACTGCTTGGTGTATCAAGCATTGCAGTGCCTTGGGATACATTGGCTATTTCCGTACTGTTGTTTATTGTTGTGCCAATTGCAATCAGCCAGATTTGGCGCAGCTTACTGAGTGGCAACCAAGCTAAATTAGACACAACATTAGCAAAATTACAACCTGTTTCACTAAGCGCACTATTACTTACTTTAGTTCTGCTATTTGCGTTTCAAGGTCAGCAAATTTTGGCGCAACCATTGATTATCCTATTACTTGCTGTACCAATTCTGATTCAGGTGTATTTGAACGCTGGCTTGGCCTATTGGCTAAATAAAAAATTTAAAGTAGCCCATTGTGTTGCAGGGCCATCTGCCTTAATTGGCGCTTCTAACTTTTTTGAATTAGCGGTCGCCACGGCAATTGCACTGTTTGGTTTTAATTCTGGTGCAGCGTTGGCTACCGTGGTTGGCGTATTAATTGAAGTGCCAGTCATGTTATCGGTAGTAGCCATTGTTAAGAAAAGTCGCATTTGGTATGAAAAAAACTAAGTAAATATCATGAATATTCTATTTTTATGTACTGGCAATTCTTGCCGCTCTATTTTGGCTGAGGCGACATTTAATGCGCTCGCGCCACGGGGTATGCGTGCATTAAGTGCTGGCAGTCATCCTGCGGGTTATGTGCACCCTAAATCTCTTAACCTACTTGCCAGTAAAGGGATTGCTACCGAAGGTTATTACAGCAAGTCTTGGAATAATCTGCCAATAACGCCTGATATTGTGATTACCGTGTGTGGCAATGCCGCTGGCGAGACTTGTCCAGCTTACATAGGTAATGTCATCCGAGCGCATTGGGGTGTAGATGATCCCGCTAAGGCTACGGGAACAGAGGCTGAGATTAATGCCGAATTTGAAGCGGCTTATTGTATTCTTCGTAAACGCATAGAAGCATTTTTGAAACTGCCATCATCTTCATTTCAGGATAAAGACCAACTTCAACTATCCTTGAATACAATTGCTAAAATAGAGTAAATGGAAACTCATTTCACAAGAAATATGACAGCATTTAAGTAACGATGCAATCAAACGACATCAATATAATTAATGAGCAAAATCGTGCAGATATCGATCAGCTAGACGGACCAACAATGATTGAATTTGGTGCAGCTTGGTGCGGCTACTGTCAGGCTACGCAGCCCATGATTGCATCAGCTCTTATTAATTTTCCTATGACACGGCATATTAAGATTGAAGATGCTAAAGGACACCGCCTTGGCCGTTCATATTCGGTAAAGCTTTGGCCGACATTAATATTTCTGAAGAACGGGCTGGAAACAAGACGTATCGTGCGTCCTGCTAATTCTGAAGTGATTATTGAAGCTTTGGCGAAGATAAATATTGAGTAATCTTTTATACTTAACCACAACTTCAAATAATATAATTTATCCCCATGAACACCACCAATCTAATAGGCTACCTTGCCGCATTCCTAACGACTGCAGCATTCCTTCCACAGGCATTGCACTCTTGGAAAACACGTGACTTATCAGGGATTTCTTTGCCAATGTACAGCCTGTTCAGCCTTGGTGTTTTTTGCTGGCTGATTTACGGAATATTGATTGTAAGCTGGCCAATCATTGTGGCAAATAGCATTACTTTTTTACTTGCCTGCGCGGTACTTTTATTGAAATTAAGACACAAATAATACACATCTCAAACTAACTATATTACGAGAGCAACTAAGCCGACTTTTGCTCTCGTAATGATGTAAATAAACGCTATTTACCCAGCGAATACACCACAACACTATCACCCGCAGTATAACCAAAAATAGCGTTTCCCCCTGCCGCAACGGCCACATATTGCACCCCATCAACTTCATAGCTGATTGGCGGAGCGTTCACGCCAGCATCTACCTTAGCTTGCCATAGCAAATCACCGGTTTTGCTGTTGTAAGCATTAAAATGACCATTACCTTCGCCTACAAACAATAAGTCACTCTTAGTTGCAAGCAAGCCACCAATTAATGGTTGCTCAGTTTTCAGCTGCCACTGCATATTACCTGTTCCCAAGTTAATCGCAGAAAGCACACCCCAACGTGGATCTTTAGTAGGTTCAGATGACGCGTAACGAATGGCTGGCGCACCATCCTTTGCAGGCTCGTCAACCAATGTGTACTTAATAGGGGCATGTATAGCAGCTACAAAGCTTATTTGTGCGCGCTCATCCACTGCGCTTGGGCTCCAGTTAGCACCACCTAAAATTCCGGGGTAAAGTACAGTGCCTTCTTTAGTTGCCTTTGCAAATAGATTCTTTTGCGGCACAAACGCATCAGACTTCATGAGCAACTGACCAGTTGCTCTGTCATGCACATAATACCAACCTGTTTTGCTGGCCTGGCCGATGGCTGGAATGGTATTACCGTTTTTTGTATAGTTAAAAAGCACCGGCGGACTCGCCAAATCGTAACCCCACACATCGTGTGGCACTTGCTGATAATGCCATTTAAGTTTGCCCGTTTCAGTATCTAGCGCAACCAATGAAACGGTATACAGATTATCGCCTGGTCGAGAAATATCGTTCATCTGCGGGCTTGGGTTGCCTGTACCAAAATAAAGTGTATTTGTACTGGTATCAATCGCTGGCGTACTCCAAGCCGAACCGCCGCCATAACGCCAAGCTTCTTTATTATTTTTAATATTCACTTTTTCAGCCGCAATGTCCCTATTTAATGAGATGCCATCTGAAGTCGTTTCTACAAAAGCGCCCTCCCAGCCCTGAGCTGGAATCGTATCAAATTGCCACACGCGTTTGCCACTATTCATATCATAAGCAGCTAAAAAACCTGGACGACCATAACGGCCATCAACGCCAACCACAGCACCTAATGGCGAATCCTGTGTAGGCACATCTACATGCAAACCATAACCCACTCCAGTAATACCTACAATGACCTTGCCTTTATAAACCACCGGCGCCATCGCAATACCTACACCTGTACCGCCGTACATTTCCTTTTGGCTTTTAGCATCTGACTTACTCAGCGAACTGGTATTTTCAGTCAGTGCAGTATCATCTGCCACATCGATATCCCATATTTTCGCCCCTGTTTGAGCGTTAAGTGCTATCAAGCGTGCATCTACCGAGCCAATAAACACCATGCCGTTACTTACTGCCACACCTCTATTTGCAGGGCCACAGCACATCTTCCAGTTTGCTCTACGTTCATGCTTATAACGCCAAAGCTCCTTACCCGTTTTTGCATCTAATGCTGCCACATGGTTATAAGGCAAAGACACATACATCACGCCGCTAGTCACAATTGGCGTTGATTGAAAGCTCGCCACTACACCGCTTTTGAATTGCCAAGCCAACTTTAAATCTTTCACATTGTTTTGATTGATTTGAGTAAGCGGAGATAAGCGTTGGTTCGTGAAATCACGACCAAAACTAGGCCAGTCTTTATTCGATGCTGATGGTTGATTGTTAGATTGTTTATTCGCTAGGCTTGCGCAACCAGCAATGACAAGACAGCTAATTAAGACAACATTTTTTAATCTAGTATGCATGGCAAGCTCTTTCAACTTAATGTGTACAAAATTTACAATAAAAAATTATCATCAAAGTATACAGATGTGTATACTTTTTGCAATTTTTGCAATTAAAATTAGCTTAGGAACTAAATTTAAATTTTTATATGTCATTTAATTAATGACATCGAATATTTATTTCAATTCACTTGAATCTATTTTTAATAGCCTGCGTATATCAACCTAGAAATAGGTAAATCATTTCTTAGCAACGCTGTTAATTACTCACAAAATTCAGGAGAGCATATATGTTTAAGCACAAAAACAATTTTTTAATTTCTGCACTTGTTGCAGCCAGCTTTACAGTTAGCGCAAATGTTGCACTGGCTGATATGCCCATGAGCAATAAATTATTATTAACGGGTGGTGTTTCGCAGGTTGAAGGTGCTGCAGGTGGCGGTTTAACTCCCTGGGCATTGATTGGTGGATACGGCACCAACAATGAAGTTGGCGGTAACGTTCATTACACCTATGCTAAATCTAGCGATTTCAGATTGGATAGTTATGGCTTTACTATAGGTTTGTTTGACCGTGTTGAATTTTCAGTGGCGCAGCAAGATTTTGATATAAGTAATTTACGTAACAAAGTAAGGGCTGGGCTAGGTGCAGATGCAATTGGCCGCGATACGTTAGACCAAATTATTATTGGTGCAAAAGTACGTGTTTTAGGAGAAGCTGTTTTAGATGCTGATACATGGATGCCACAAGTCGCTATTGGTTTGCAATATAAAGAAAATCAAGATAAAGAGTTTATTAAAAGCGTAGTGGTGGGTGCTAAAAGCGATCACGGTACGGATGTTTATGTAGCCGCGACTAAACTACTTTTAGATAAAAATTTGTTACTAAACGGTACGCTACGATTCACAAAAGCCAATCAATTTGGACTTTTGGGATTTGGTGGCGACAAACATGATAACTATCAACCGATGTTAGAAGTTTCAGCCGCTTATTTGCTTAGAAAAGATTTAGCCATTGGTGCTGAATACCGCATGAAACCAAATAATTTAAGAAGCCCGGCCAATGCCGCCTTATTTGGCGGAGCCAATGTGGTTAATTTGCAAGAAGATGATGCATTTGATGTATTTGTTGCTTATGCACCCACTAAAAATATCTCACTCACCGCGGCTTATGTGTACCTAGGCAATATTGCCACTGTAAAAGCGGTTGATGCAGATTACGGCAAACAAGACGCTGTGTATTTATCAGCGCAAATTGGTTTCTAGTTTTATATCTTTAAAACCAATACTCCAATTACTCAGTAAAAATTAAAGGATTACATCATGAATTTTAAAATTAAAGCATTACTCGCTGCTACGTTTGCAGGTGCAACACTCATGTTAACACTTCCAGCCAGTGCAGCAGAGACTGCAGTGATGGAGCATAGTGCAAACTTAGGCAACACGCCGATGGTAGGCACTGCAACATTTGAGGCTTTTGGTGGTAAAGAAGGTTTAGTCAAAATTATGGACGACTTTATGATTGGTTTAGTGGCTGACCCGCGCACCAAACCGTTTTTTGACAACAATAAACAAGCATTTATTAAGGCCATGTTGGTTGAGCAAATGTGTGAACTCATGAATGGTGGCTGTAAATACCCAGGCCGTGATATGACCACATCACACGCAAACATGAAAGTGAACCGTGAAGCATTTAACGCATTGGTTGAACAGTTTCAATATGCAATGGATAAACATAACGTACCATTCTCAGCTCAAAATAAATTATTAGCTAAATTAGCACCTATGTACCGCCAAATTGAAACCACTACTGGTACTGCCGTGCCACCCACAGCCTTGGCAGGCCAGGAAGCAACGGCCAAGTAATCAATTTAAGCAGGTAATTCAAATCCCACTGAGTATGTTAAATGTTTACACTCAGTGAGATTTTTAGCGGGAAATTATTAAAGATAATAATCATTGATAATAATTTTTAATTACAAATTTATTATTAATATGAGTTTTGATGTTTAATTTAAAACGTGATTATTTAAAAACTGAATCGATCAAACACTATGGCAATTAATCAACTTAATACCCCTGCAGACCTGGTAGAAATGCTGGCTAGAACCAGCCAAGGCGATAGACAGGCCTTTGAAAAACTGTATCAGGCAACATCGGCGAAACTGTTTGGCTTGGCGCTACGTATATTAGCGAGTAGAGACCTAGCGGAGGAAGCCTTGCAAGATGCTTTTGTTAAAATCTGGCATAGCGCAGATACTTATCAAACAGATAAAGCTGCGGTAATGACATGGATGACGGCAATTGTGAGAAATCGCTGTTTGGATTTATTACGCGCGGCGCCACGCGAACATGGCTTGAGCGAAGATGAGAGTTTTGACGATTGGGCATCGGATGATTTAGGGCCTATGGAAGCTGCAGCCACGCAAAGTGATACGAAAGCATTGATGCAATGCATGAAGCAATTAGCGCCTTTACAAAGGCAGGCCTTTGCTTTGAGTTATTTCCAAGGCTTGGCGCATGAGCAATTAGCACAACAACTCGCACAGCCTTTAGGAACAGTAAAAACTTGGTTGAGGCGCGGTTTAGAAACACTTAGGAATTGTATGGGGAGTTCAAGATGAGATATGACGACCCTAACACGCGTGATTTATTAGCCGCAGAGTATGTGCTTGGCACACTACGTGGTGGTGCCCGTAGACGTTTTGAATCACTGTCAGCTCAACGTAGCGACTGGAAGCTAGCTGCAAGCTGGTGGAGTACCCGTTTGCATTTGCTGGCAGATGCCACACCTGCTGTA
Organism: Methylotenera sp.; assembly: GCA_031406605.1. GTDB lineage: Bacteria > Pseudomonadota > Gammaproteobacteria > Burkholderiales > Methylophilaceae > Methylotenera. The sequence goes on from JANOHT010000002.1 coordinate 13,078, forward strand.
GCGCCGCGTAAACAAGTATGGCAAAACATCTCCACTCGGCTTTACGGTAACAAAACTGCGGCAACGCCCAGCTGGTGGCGATTATTAGCACTTGGATCAACTGGCGTAACAGCGGCTTTAGCCGTATTGATGTTTACTAGGGCACCGGAAATTGTTGAGGTGCCAGTAAAAGTTGCAGTTAACGTACCGGTAGAAGTGCCAGCCACTGTGGCATTACTAGCTGGAGAAGATGCAAAACCCGGTTGGATATTAGCATTAGCTAAAAACAAAGCGGGTCAATCTGAAATAAGAATGACTGCATTATCCAGCTTAAAACAGGTTTCTGACAAATCATTTGAACTTTGGCTACTGCCGCCTGACAAATCTGCACCTGTATCACTGGGTCTGATGCCCCAGATAGGGAATCAACAATTGGTTGTGAGCGCAAAAACAGCAAAACTACTGTTGCAAAGTGGCTTAGCCGTAAGCTTAGAGCCAGTGGGCGGCTCACCTACTGGACAACCAACAGGCACTGTGTTGTACCAAGGTAAGTTAACGCAAATTTAACAAAGTATTTTCATAAAAAATACTTAGAAAAACATAAAAAATAAAGGTCAGCAATGCAATTAACAAGCTTAGCAATTAACTTAGCAGAAAAAGGTTTAGTACCAGATAGCGTAATCAGGCAAGGCATTCGCCGTTTATCACAAACGCGTTTAGATGAAATTAGTGCAAACAACTGCGAAATAGGTGCGCAAATAGAATCAGATTTTATTACGGCAATGAATGCTGCACCTATTGCCCTAGTTCCAGAACTGGCCAACGCGCAACACTACGAAGTACCCGCTAAGTTTTTTCAGCTATGTTTAGGACAGCATCGTAAATACAGCAGTTGTTTTTGGTTATCTGATACTAAAAATCTAGATGAAGCTGAAGCTAACGCCTTGCAACTTAGCTGTGACCATGCAGATTTACACGATGGTCATAAAATTCTGGAACTAGGTTGTGGTTGGGGTTCCCTTACTTTATGGATGGCAGCGCACTACCCTAATAGCCAGATTACAGGCGTATCCAACTCAAACTCTCAGCGCGAATATATTACCGCTACTGCTAAAGAGCGAGGCTTAAACAACGTTAACATCATCACTTGCGACATGAATACTTTCACACCAAGTAACCATAACACGCAAAAACAATTTGATCGTATCGTATCAGTTGAGATGTTTGAACACATGCGCAATCATCAACTTTTATACGGAAAAGTACATGATTGGCTAGTGCCGGGCGGTAAATTTTTTATGCACATTTTTGTGCATCGCTCCACGCCCTATGCGTTTGAAGTACAGGGAGATGATGATTGGATGAGCCAGTTTTTCTTCTCTGGCGGCATGATGCCTAGTGATGACTTACCGCTACGTTTTCAGCAAAAATTAAAGCTGAACCAGCGCTGGCGCTGGGATGGTACCCATTATGAAAAAACCGCCAATGCATGGCTGGAAAACATGGATAAACATGTCGATTCAATCACTCCTATTTTAGAAAATACTTATGGCGCGAATGAAGCGATTAAATGGCGTAACCGCTGGCGTATTTTTTACATGGCATGTGCAGAGTTATTTGGCTACAAAAATGGCCAGGAATGGTGGGTAACGCATTACCAGTTTGAACGCCCGCTTTAAGCTTTAACGCTGGTTTAAACACATCATTCATTTTGGTCATTATCAACTTTATATTGTTTCAAATTGCATGGTTTGCCTGCGTATTGGGTGCAGCTAACGCGATGCCTTGGCTAGGCGTAGCTGTCACTGCAATCATCATTATTTGGCATTTGTATCAGGCTAAACAGGCTAAAGCTGAAGCTTTATTAATGTTAATTGCCTTAATCATAGGTGCAACGTTTGACCAAGTCATGCTGTCGTATCGTTTGATTGATTATGTGCATCATGGCTGGAGTGAATCAATAGTACCTGTGTGGATATTAGCGCTTTGGCTAGGTTTTGTGACTGCGCTAAACGTAAGCTTACGATGGATGCACGGCCGAAAATTAGTAGCGTTTCTTTTTGGCGCGATAGGCGGGCCACTTGCCTATTTAAGTGCATCAAAACTAGGCGCAGTCTCACTGCAAGGTATCAATAGCTATATCGCTTTATCCGTTGGATGGGCCGTTATTACGCCATTATTATTGCTGATTTCAGCAAAGTTTGATGGCTATAAAAAATAATAACTTCAAGCAATTTAAACTTTAGGGGTTAAGGCAGTGATTCATTGGCAAATATATATGGCAGGGTTAATGTCTATTGGTTTGTTTGCATTAGCCGGCTGGCTAATTAGCTTAGCGCGCGACAATGTCACCCATGTAGACAGCATGTGGAGTTTGTTTTTAGGTATGTCGGCCTACACATACGCCCTATTCTTTTACGAACTCAACCCGCGCACTATTTTAGTATTAATCTTGGTCACAATTTGGGCTATCAGGCTCTGTGGCTATTTAACCTGGCGTAACTGGAATCCGCACGAAGACCATCGCTACGCAGCAATCAGGAAAAATAACGAGCCACATTTTTGGTTTACCAGCATTTACATCATATTCGGCTTGCAAGCAGTATTGGCTTGGGTAATCTCTATGCCGTTATTTGGCGCGATAGAATCTAAAACAGCCCTTAATGGCTGGGATTTTTTAGGCGCATTATTATTTGCTGCAGGATTTATCTGGGAGACTGTTGCAGACTGGCAGTTATCAGCTTTTAAAAGCAAAACTAACAATAAAGGTAAAGTTTTAGATACCGGTCTATGGCACTACAGCCGCCACCCAAATTACTTTGGTGAGTTCTGTGTGTGGTGGGGGTTTTATTTAATCGCCTTTGCCGGTGGCGCTTGGTGGACGATAGCGGCACCAATATTAATGACCTTGCTGTTACTTAAAGTCAGCGGTGTCGCCCTGTTAGAAAAAGACATCGCTGAACGCCGCCCTGCTTATGCCGAATACATTAAACGTACTAATGCTTTTTTTCCCGGATCGCCAGAATGAAATCTGCCTAAATTAATATTTTACGAATGTAATCTTATCGATTAAATCGACTCAAAAAAGTGCATCTAAAAAGCGTTAAGTTACGTATAAGTTATAAAGGATATTTAAAGCATGAAGAGTACTCAGGTAGCAATTTTAGTCACAGCATTATTAACTACCCATGTAGCAATGGCTAAAGATTGGACTTTTGATGTGTATTTAGATAAAAGTAAAATTGGTCAGCATACGTTTAGCCTAAGTGATGAGAATGAACTCACAAGTAAGGCAAAATTTAATGTCAAAGTGCTGTTTATCAATGCTTATCAATACGACCATAAGGCAGTAGAAAAATGGCAAGGTGACTGTTTAGCTAGCTTGGAAGCACACACGGTTGAAAATAAAGTGACCACCGATGTTAAAGGCAAATTAGTTGAATCCAACTTTATTGTCGATGAAGGTAAAACAAAGCAAAGTTTGCCCGCATGTATGATGACTTTTGCTTATTGGAATCCAAAAATGCTAACGCAAACCAAGCTACTCAATCCACAAAATGCGGAATGGTTAGACGCCAAAATAACAAAAATCGGGGCAGAAAAAATTGATGTTAAAGGTAAGAGTACTGAAGCGACTCATTACAAGCTTGACGGTAGTTTAGAGGGTAAAAACAAACTGAAAATCGAGCTGTGGTACAACGCGAATAATGATTGGGTGGCGTTAAAGTCTATCACGCCAGAAGGCTATACCATTAGCTATAAATTACGTTAGGTTTGAATCATAAATGACTGTTATTTATATAAAAAGATTATTAATTATGACAATATTAGCCAGTATATTATCGGCTTGTGCAACAGGCAATTTAGCGCCGATTGCTACAGTTCCAAAGGTAGATTTACCAAAATTCATGGGTGATTGGTACGTGATTGCTGCTATTCCAACGGCAATAGAAACTGAATCTTACAACGCAATTGAAAGCTATAAACTGGAAGCAGATGGCTCGATTGCCACAACATTTACCTACAACAAAGGCAGCTTGAACGGTAAATTAAAAACCTATAAACCACGTGGCTTTGTGATTGAAAATAGTGGAAACGCACTGTGGGGTATGCAGTTTATCTGGCCGATAAAAGCAGAATATCGTATTGCCTATTTGAATGAAGATTACACACAAACGGTAATAGCACGCAATGCTAGAGATTACGTTTGGATCATGGCGCGCAGCCCTCACATTAGTGATGCAGATTATGAAAAGCTCACTAAGTTTGTTGCTGGTCTTGGTTATGATTTGAGCAAATTGCGCAAAGTGCCACACGGTGCTAATTAAAAAATTCAGGGAATGAGTTTTACTAGTATGTTTTATTAAGGCGTTTACTCAAATATTATGTTCAAAAAATTCATTAAGTGGTTTGATAATAATGCCGTCGAAATTGAAGGCAATGCTATCGTGCCGCATGCCGACTGGCAGCAAATTGATTGGGCACGCGTCATCCCTTTTGTACTCATTCACCTAGCGTGTTTAGGTGTGTTTTGGGTAGGAATTAGTTGGTTTGCGCTTTGCTTTGCCATTGTGCTTTATGCGGTGCGTATGTTTGCAGTCACTGGTTTTTATCATCGCTATTTTTCACACAAAGCATTTCGTACCACCCGCGTATTTCAATTTATACT
>JANOHT010000009.1:0-4147 GCA_031406605.1 Methylotenera sp.
CTCATTCAAGCCATCAAACTTTTCTACATAATATTTAAGCTCTGTTTTGTCATCTGCGGCAATAAAACGTAAATCTGAGCCATCGACATTCGCACTGGTAAAATCAAAATTACCAGAATGCAAACGCACGACAACTGGTAACTGCGATACAGTCTCCGTCACTTCGGCTGTATTAATAGAGATCTTAGTCCGTGATGGCCAATCTTTATTCCACTCAGCATTGGCTAATGTAGGCAACATCAAGAAAAGTGCAACGATCCAAAGTAAAAAATGATGCTTAGAATTATGCTTTGGCGTTGCTAGAAATTGAGTATTAAACATCTTTAAACTTATTAAAATTTAGATAAGTTAAGACTTTAATAATGTAATGTTTCAAGTTGATTAACGCTGCATGACAAACAAAAAACCGTTATCTAGTCCTATTAGATAACGGTTTGATTTACAACATTATTTTAACTAGTCTTATAGGCACCTTAACTACGCTAATCAGCCTAACTTGCTGATGATTCATTAATTACCTATGCTAATCACGTCTACAGAAATAATAGATGGCAAAGTAGGTTTAATGAATGTCTGGTTAGCCGCTTGTGCAACACTTTGCGCCACGGCTGCAGCTGCGGCATTAACCGAGTCTGGTGATAATCCTGCACTTGCTCCTACAACACCAGCTGAAGCCGTTGTTGGAACACCCGAAGATGCACCTTGCACCTGAATATTAGCCGCGTTTAATACAATTGGCGCAACAATCAATAAATCGCCCGCTTCAATACCTGCTTCACCAGCATCCACTCTTGGTCCAGTTAAGTAAACATTACCTTTTTTCGGTTCCTTTTTAGGGCCATTCGGACCATCGGGATCATAACTTTGTGCACGAATACCACTACCTGCTGCTACACCTTTTACTTCTATGGTCGTATTACCATCTGCATCTGTTAATACTATACGCTCAGGAATTGATGTTGCAGATTTAGATCCGCGACCTGCGTCAATCGTGCCGTTAGTTGACCATATAGCAATATCACTGCCAAATTGCGTAATCACTTTAGACTGGTTCACTTGAAAGTCTTTATCTGCAATGGCTCGAATTTCGCCACCTTTTTCAGTGATGATGCCAACATTTTCGCTACTGCCGCCAGGCACGCCCACGTTAATTAAACCGCCAGGCGCAATTAAATCAACACTGCCACCGCTATTGGTTGCAACCTTACTATTAAACAATAAAATATCCCCATTGTTTAAAGTGGGGAATAGCGTAGTAAGCGCTGAATTACCACGATCATGATTTTTGGCTTTGGCAAAACCTTGAGCAGATGCAATTAACTCTGAACTTAAATGCCTATTTGCAAAAATAGTTTTTGCTTCTAAATTAAAGGTATTAAATTGCGATAATGCTTGCGCCTCAGTTAACGATGTATTACCTGTAGCTTTCCGCACATATTCAGTGACTGCCAACGCTGTTGCTGAACGATACTCGGCCAGCTTAGTAGCATCATCTTTTAATGCTACAGGGCCTGCTCCAGTAGGTAAAATGTATTGATCTATATACGTTTGTACATTTGCACCTTTCCCTAAGCCAGCTTGCAAGGTGATTGAGGCGCCATCACTTGGCAATGCTGGATTACTGGCTTTATTAAAAACAGGATTGCTATCTCCAGAGTTACCTGTCGTCGTGATAGTTGTTGAAAATGGATAAACCAAATCAACGTTACGTCCTGCTTGAACCAGTACTTCGCCAGCACCACTTACCGTCACGTTTTTGGTTTTAACGTCATTGCCTGCTTTAATCAGTGTAATATCGCTAGCATTGTTATTTTGAACATCGATATCAATGCCAAGAATATCTTTACCCGCAATAAACTTTGCTGATTTAGGCAGTTTAATCAAGCTATTAGATTTCACAACAACGCCTTCATCCAAAACTTCTGCAGGGGATATGTTGCCATTTTGAGCTACTATTAGTACTGGCTCCGAGTTATTTTTGTAAAGTAAAGTTGTACCCAATTCATTCAACTTACCTACCGTACCTCCTTTGCCTAACATAAAGTCATCAAAACTATTCGCATTGATAGGTTTACTAACACTTGGTAATGAATTTACATCCGCACCTGACATTTTCGGATTCAAAATTGTAATATCGTTTTGTGCAAGCAATCTCACATCACCCGTCGAAGATGGTATTAAATTAGGTGAAGCAATATTAATATCCCGATTATAAGCAATCAAATTTAGTTTGCTTGGGTATAGATTGAGCCCTTGTAAAGCATTATGGGAACCTAAAACAAAATTATTTAAAGCATTATCCTTAGCGGATGTTCTAACTTTATTAGTCACTGATTTATTAGTTGTTGCACCTAAAGCAGCAATTAAAGGGTTAGATTCAATACTTAAAGTTACATTCCCTAGCAAGCTAGAGACGTTAATACTTGCATCATCGCTGTAGGTATTAAAATAAGCTTTATCAGCCGTGGCGTTGATATTGGCTTGATTAATCATGGTTGGGTTAATCACAGTTTCTATATATACATCATTTTTTGCAGATATATTAAAGCTGCCATCTTGTAATGCGAGAATAGTGCCAGCAGTATTAGGGTTACCATTAAGTTCACGACTGACGTTAATTGTGCCAGCAGACTCAATTTCACCTACCCCTTTAGCTACAAAGTACACACCATTAGTGATGTCTCCCTGCGCTTTAATGCTAAGGTCACCTCCACCATTCACAACTAGATTTAATGGATTGCCATTACTATCGAAGCTATTTATGTCAGTACTGTTGGTATCAAATCTTGCTGTAGTAGCTACAGAAGCTGAGAAATTAGCAATACTTCCACCAGTATTAATATTAATGTCGCCGCCACCGAAAGTGGCTAAACTTTGCTTGAATTTATCAGGACGAACCCACCAGCTTGTATCTTTAGTTCCACCGCCTTGACGAAATAACCAATGATTGATTAATTGACCACTTCCGTTAGTCGGTTCACCACCAATAATATTACCTTTTGTTGCAATATTTACATCACCACCATCTGTTAAATATAGCGGATTGTTAGAACTAGGTTCTTCAAACCCCACTAATTTAGCTGCATTACGACCTGCGGTATAAATCACAGAATTTGCATTCATTGTCAAATCACCGCCTGCAGCAATATTAATATCGCCAGTACCAGTACGTACGCCTTTGTCTTTAGCGACAACAACATTACCATTCAAAGCGCTACCAGTAGCTGTATCTTTTGCCGCACTAATCGTTTGTAACGGGTTAGCCGCCCCAAAATCTGCGCCTGCTACTATGTTATATGACCAAGAGTCTAAACCCATGACACCTGTTGCATCTTGTCCAGTAATCCCTTTTACAAGCTGATTCCCCTCATCATCTAAAACTTCCAGAACCTCTTGTATGGCAGGTACACTTAACTCACTCAAAGTTGCACTGCTAAAACCATCACTAATAGTGCTGTTAACCCCTATATCGCCTTTGGCACGTAAACTCAATACACCCGCTAGCAAAGCCTTACCATTAGCATTTACACCACTGACTAGTTGCGCTGTGTCAGTCACACGTACACCTGTTTCCGGGTCAAAACGCCAAGTGTGCAAATCTAAAGTGTCTTTAACCGTTAGTTTGCCAGTTGATACATTCTGATTTGTATTTTTAAATTCCACTACTGGCACTATGGCAAACCGTGAATCATTTTTAATACCAAGTCTATTCAAGCCTTTGGTATTATCCGCTGTCACGCTCTTCATAAAAGCTTCGGCTTTATCAATTGCCGCTGTTTGTTTAGCAGTGGTTACACTATCGGTTTCAACCGCATCTAAGCCACCTATCTTGATTTTCTTAGTACCTACAAAAGTAGTACCCATATTTGTCACGTTCACATCAGTATTGTCTGCTGTGCGAGCTACACCCAAGTAAACCTCACCTTCTTTTCCAGCTGTGCCACCACTCGTATCAACTTTAGACCTCACTTTAAAATCTAAGGGGCCTGTAGTTGTTTGAATATTGACCTTGCCGCCTTCTTCCCCTGCTTTAGTACTTTTAGCCTCTAATTTAGCGGTACTTTCCAGCGTTACCCCTTTATTGGCAAACAAAGCGATACGGCTATTTTTAGGCGCTGTAGCAATGATGTCACCCGTTACAGTAATG
>JANOHT010000036.1:0-2800 GCA_031406605.1 Methylotenera sp.
AGCACGGGTCTCATCCCAGAAACTTATCAACAACCTTATTACGAGTAACTATTTTGCGCACTTTTATAAAATTCTTATTATTAGCATCTGCTTTGCTTTTGCCTGTGAGTCACTTTAACGCAATCGCTGCAGAAGTGATTAAGCTTGACCGCATCGTCGCGATTGTCGATCAAACTGTCATTACCGAACAAGAACTTGAGAGCCGCATTCGCACAGTGACTGCACAATTCAAAAAACAAGGCACAGAATTACCTGAAGAAAGTGTGTTGCGTAAACAAATTCTAGAGCGACTGATTTCCGATGCTTTACAGTTGCAGTACGCCGCACAAACTGGCCTTAAAATTGAAGACTCCCAACTAGATAAAACCATAGAACGAATTGCCGAACAAAATCAGATGACAATCACAGAGTTTGGTGAAGCGCTGGCTAAAGATGGCGTTAGCATGCGTAAATTCAGATCTGATATTCGCAGTGAAATCACCATAGCACGCTTACGTGAACGCGAAGTCGATGGTCGTGTGAATGTCACAGAATCTGAAATTGATAATTATTTAACTACACAAGCTTCACGCAACGAAAGCCAAGATGAGTTTGAGATATCGCACATATTAATTCGCACGCCAGAAGAAGGTGCAACCGACGATATACAAAAAGCGAAAACAAAAATTGATGCTGCAGTCACCCAGTTAGAGGCGGGAACTAACTTCGCCAAAGTTTCTGCGAGTGTTTCTGATGCACCCAATGCGCTTGAGGGTGGCAACTTGGGTTGGAAAAGTGGCGCGCAAATGCCTGCTCTCTTTTTAGATGCTTTAAACAATATGCAAGTGGGGGACTTTTCGCCCGTACTACGCAGCCCGAGTGGCTTTCATATACTTAAATTAAACAACAAACGTGGCGGCAGCTCGCCATTGGTCATTGAGCAAACACATGCGCGCCATATACTCATCAAGCTCTCAGAAGTGATGAATGAAAAAGACGGTAAAGCTAAAATGGATAATATTAAAGAGCGTCTCGACAATGGGGAAAAATTTGAAGCACTTGCGCGCCAGTTTTCTGAAGACAGCACTGCCTCAAATAGTGGTGATTTAGGCTGGGTAAACCCTGGAGATACCGTTCCGCAGTTTGAAAAAGCGATGAACGAACTCAAAGATGGGCAAATTAGTGAGCCTGTTCGCACACAGTTCGGTTGGCATGTCATTCAAGTGCTGGAGCGTCGCAAACAGGACATGAGTAAAGAGGCTGCACGTTTAAAAGCGCGTCAAGAAATACGTAGCAGAAAAGCAGATGAAGCCTACCAAGACTGGATACGTGAGCTTCGTGATCGTGCTTACGTTGAACTAAAGCTTGAAGATAAATTTTAGAGCGGTTCAAATTGAGTAGTGCACTCAAATTTAGACACACTCAAAAATTTAAAACGATAATATTTTGACTTCTCAGTTACCTCGTATCGCCATCACAGCAGGTGAGCCAGCAGGCATAGGCCCAGACTTATGCGTAATGCTGGCACACAGACAACTGAATGCCAGCATAGCCGTCATTGCCGATGCTGAGATGCTTAAAGCCCGTGCTAAGCAACTTAACTTATCTATCAAAATAATCCCTTATGTAGCTAATACCGTTCAGCAACATCATGGAGATGGCACGCTAACTGTATTGCATTGCCCAGTTAATCACGAAGTGTATGCAGGTATTTTAAATTCAAAAAATAGTTCTTACGTGTTGGAAACTTTAAAAATCGCAGCACTTAGGTGTGTTAAAAATGAATTTAATGCCATGGTCACAGCGCCCGTTCACAAAGGCATTATTAACGATGCTGGCATTGCCTTTAGTGGTCATACTGAGTTTCTAGCTGAGCTTTGTAATACAAATCAAGAAAATGCGCCCCACGTAGTCATGATGCTAGTTGGCGGAGGCATGCGTGTAGCACTTGCCACGATTCATATTGCGCTAAAAGAGGTTCCTGTAGCCATCACACAAAGCAGCCTTGAAACTACCATCCGCATTTTGTATCACGACCTAGTACAAAAATTTGGTATTCAAAACCCACGTATTTTAGTCGCTGGTCTTAATCCACATGCGGGCGAAGATGGCTATTTAGGCCGCGAAGAGATTGAAGTCATTAACCCTGTACTAGAAAAATTACGTGCTGAAGGAATGCAATTGATAGGCGCCTTACCTGCTGATACCCTATTCGCGAAGCATCACTTAAGCACTGCAGATGCAGTGCTGGCAATGTATCACGACCAAGGCTTGCCTGTATTAAAACATGCCAGTTTTGGTGAAGGCGTGAATGTCACGCTAGGCTTGCCAATCATTCGCACCTCAGTTGATCATGGCACCGCGCTAGATTTAGCTGGCTCAGGCAAGATTAACATTGGCAGCATGCTCGCCGCGATCGACTTGGCAATCACATTAGGCAACAATAAATTAAAAAGTGCGATGGTGTCATGAAACACATTGCAAAAAAACGCTTCGGCCAAAATTTCCTGACTGACCAAAGTGTAATCGCTAGCTTGGTGGAAGCTATTTCACCCAAGATGGATGATTTAATGGTAGAAATTGGCCCTGGCTTAGGCGCGCTCACTAAGCCTTTATTAAAAAGGCTCAATCTTTTGCATGTGGTAGAAGTTGACCGCGACATTATTGCTTGGATGCAAAAAGAGTACGTTGGTAATCATATTGCCATTCACAATGCAGATGCGCTTAAATTTGACTTCTCAAGCTTGGGAGCAAATTTAAGAGTTACCGGCAACTTGCCGTATAACATTTCTACACCTATTCTTTTTCACCTGCTAGATAA